>QNDJ01000341.1 GCA_003644825.1 Candidatus Zhuqueibacterota bacterium
ATACTTTGCGGACTCTGCGTTTTCTTTAATTCCTGATTTTTCTAACATCTATTTTTAACATTTGGTCATATAGAATTTAAATTTGTTTAAGATTTTATTAAATCTATTTAATGCATTGATTATACTAATTATTTTGTTTTTTCTTTTTTGTTGTTATTTATTTTATAGTTCATTGGTTGTAGCATAACGCTCCTACGGAGCTCATTTTTCCCTTTTTATTTTTACTACAGACATATCACCCCTATCGGGGTTTGTGAAAGGAACAATGGATTTCACGAATTAATCGAATTTGTATTTAAAAATATACTCTGTGAACTTCCTGACCGTATGGTGGCGTATTCTTTGCGGACTCTGCGTTTTCTATAATTCCTGATTTTTCTAACACCTATTTTTAACATTTGGTCTTATAGAATTTAAATTTGTTTAAGATTTTATTTAAGCTATTTACTGCACTGATTATGCTAATTATTTTGTTTTTTCTTTTTTTGTTGTTATTTATTTTATAGTTCACCGGTTGTAGCATAACGCTCCTACGTAGCTCATTTTTTCTTTTTTACTTTTTACTACAGACATATCACCCCTATCGGGGTTTTTGAAAGGAACAACGAATTTCACGAATTAGTAGAATTTGTATTTAAAAATATACTTTGCGAGCTTTGAGTCTTCTTTGCGGACTCTGCGTTTTCTATAGTTCCTGATTTTTCTAACACCTATTTTTAACATTTGGTCTTATAGAATTTAAATTTGTTTAAGATTTTATTTACGCTATTTACTGCACTGATTATACTAATTATTTTGTTTTTTCTTTTTTGTTGTTATTTATTTTATAGTTCATTGGTTGTATCATAACGCTCCTATGGAGCTCATTTTTTCTTTTTTACTTTTTACTATAGACATATCACCCCTTATCGGGGTTGTGAAATGAACAACGGATTTCACGAATTAGTAGAATTTGTATTTAAAAAATATACTCTGTGAGCTTTGCGTTTTCTTTAAATCTGTTTTGAATATTATAACAGGAATAGGTTTATAACTTCCTTTTTGCAGGGTTTGCATAACAATAGAGGCATCCATTAGGGCAGGTGAAATACCATCCTATATCCCAGCTCTCGGTACAACCACATAATTTTCTCTGTCCTTTTGCTTTTTTTGTAGAGCATATTTCTCCATCAGGATGCAATTTGTTAAACAAAAACCCATCAATACACCGGGATATTTCGGTCTCCTCTGTGCAACATCCCTCAAGTTTGACTTTATAGAAAGATGATATTTCCTTCATTTTTTTTAGTTCTTTCATTTTTTTTTCTTTACTGATAAGAACCGGGTAGATTTTATTTTCAGCCAGTCTTTTAATAACTTTTGGGTATTCCTGCATCCAGCTGAATTTTATTGTTTTTATACCTGCGTAAGATGCTTTTTTAGTTATTTTTTCAAATTTATAAAGATTTGAATAGATTTTACCGTTCGGTAAATAGAGGTGGACAATCGGATCAAATCTAAGGGCAATTCTCTCCGGCTTTTGAACAAATTCTATGACTTCATCTAATCTATCCAGTAGTACATCTTCACCGGGGATTCCTGGTTCGAGAACTGACCCACCCATTCCAGTTATTGTGTAGTGAATATAAATCTGTCTGTAATTTTTTAACCATTCATTCACAGAGGATAGATTGAGAAGATTGTTGCAGTTTTTTGTCCATATAACAAGTGTATGAACTTCTTCCGGGTGGCATTTATTTTTTAAAATATTAATAAATTCTTCTGGAAAACAGTCGAGCAGGTCAATCCTTCTACTTGCTGAAATTACTTTCATTGTTCATAAATTTTCAAAGAAATCTTCCATTCTATTGTTGTTATCAATTCTAACCACAGGAATTCCAGCGATTCTACAGGCATAATTTATTTCTGCAGAATAATCTCCGGGTATAGCAACGAAGTGATTTGAACCAGCTACTTTCAGGAAAATGTCTTTGTTGATACCAAGAGCAACAGCAATATGAGGCCACATTTTACCCCAGACAATATGTTTTCTGATTTTTTCATCAATATTAAGGGATTCTCCTACACCCGATAGCATAAAATATTCTCCAGAGACCCTTATGAGTTTAAGAATGGTAAGGATGCCTTCAATTCCATTATATCCAATTGCACCACCTGATTTTCCCTGACATTGCCCCTGGATTGTAATTCTTGGAAGAACTTCCTCCGGAGAAAGAGAATTATAAGCATAATATATTGAAGATGCCCCACAATTTGATATGATTATATAGTCATTGGAAATAAATTTAAGGTCCCCAAATAGAGGCGGCAAATGGGGATTTATGAAAAAACCGAGAACAGCAGAAAGCAGACCTTTTAAATCCCCTTCACATACTGTCGGAATAATATCTTTTGGACCTTCGGAATCAACACTGTAAGGTAAAAAAGCTGGAAGAAAACATGGTGTTACTCCATATTCCACTGAAAGTTCGGGCTGACACTTGATCGATACACCGGCAATATTTTCATCTTCAAGCTCTTTCAATCTGTCTTTTGCTGCGAAATACAGTGCTATCTGTTTTTTAAGAACGTCCTGATTGAGCATCTTAATATCATATACAATTCGTGTATTTTTTGATTTAAGCCAGGAAATAAAATCTATTATTCTTTTACCCTGATTTTTTATAATATAATCTGCTTTTTTAGAGAGAATTAATTGACCTTCATTAAGTATATCTCCTATAAAGAAGGATTTCAGCATTGCCGGGTCATCTCTCAGGTGGTCCATATGAAGGCAATAAGATCCGCCCCACAGTAGAAGAGCCTTTTTTCTCATTTTCCCCAGAGCGCAGGCTCCTTTAATCCAGCTTATAACACCTTCAAGGTCATCAACAATTTTCTCGTGTTTCAGTGCTGAATTGTTTGGTGCAACTTCCCATAATGAAGCGCTGAACGCACTCATCGCTGTTATTCCAGCCCATTCCGGATTAGCTTCGTTGTAAAGAAGAATCGGAATATCAAGAGCCCTTGATAGATTTACCACAAAATGAGGCTCAGACCAGTGCCAGCACCCAATAATTATAGCTTCAACCTCATCTTTTTTAAACTCTTTTATGCACCTGTTTAATTCCTCAAGAGAGTTTATACCGAATGTATTTTTCCCTTTCTTGATTTTATCCTGGGGGCTAAAAACTTCTATTCCACCACTGGTTAAAAAGTTTACAAGCTTATTATGAGAATTTTTAATATATTTCTCCTGCTCAGGAGCAAAAGAAATTTCTTTCCTGGGGTCACTGAATGAAATAACCCCTACTTTATTTTTTTCCAGCATAATTTATTATCC
>QNDJ01000342.1 GCA_003644825.1 Candidatus Zhuqueibacterota bacterium
AAAATAAATATTTTAAAAACTTATAAAAAAATAAAAAAAAATTCCATAACTTCAAATTTCAAAATTGAGATTATTCTACAAAATTAATGATAATACACCAATTAATCAGGCGACGATTTGTTTTAAATTGTATTTAGTTCCATTTTTTAATGAGTTTCTCTGCTTCTAATATTATTTTAAAGCGGGGGTTATTTTCTAGTTTTTTTTCGATTTCTTTAGCTTTTTTGTTGTTCTCTGTAAATTTTGCTGTTGTCCACTTAACAATCAGGTTATCAGGATAGATTGATTTCAGTTCATTTAACAGTTTTAAAGCTTTAACTTTTTCTCCATAGCTTTTCAAAGCAAGTAAGCCAAAATAATGATTATTTCCACCTCCAATCCATTTTTTAATGGTATAATCATAGACCAGTTTTCTGGACTTTTCAGCTTTGTTTTTTTCATTTATTTTATCATAACATAATGCTTCGAGATAATCCTGGAGCCGATAATCAGGGTCATAGGGTTTACCTGTTCCGAGATGTTCAGGATATTCTTTTGATTTTTCGAGGTATATGATTGCATTTTTATAGTTTTTGTTTTTTATATTTTCCATTGCAAGGTGTACATTAGCCCGCATAAATAGATTATGAGCTTCCCAGCCACCTTCATAAGGGAGAACTTCCATCTTTTCCAGTTTTTTAAGGCATTCTACATAATTACCCGTGTTAAATAAAGAACTTGCATAATCCATTCCGAGAATCACTTCATCCGGGAAATTTTTAACAGCCTCTTTTGAGATTTGCAGAGCTTTATCGAACTGGTGATATTGATTATATATATTAGCTAAATAGTGCCAGTTTCTCCAGTCCTTTTTGTTAATGTTAAATGCTTTTTTATATAACGAAATGGGATTTTTAGAGTAGAGCTTCTTCTCAAGATAACCCAGAATAATGTAAAATGGTGCAAAATCGGGTTCTCCACAGGTTGCAAATATTTTAAGAGCTTCTTTTTCTCTTCCCTTTCCCCAGTAAATGAGCCCCAGATAATACTTTACTTTCCAGTTGTCAGGATTGGTTTTGATAGCCCATTTGAGAACGGGTATGGTTTCTTCTCTAAATGGAAAAATTAATTCTGGAGAAATTTTAATGGCTTTTTTCAAATAATTTTGACTTTGCTGAGGAGATTTTTCCCTGAGCAGATAAGCAAGCCAGAAGTAAATTATCGGGTTTGATGGAGCCTGTTTTAGCACCTTAATAGCATCACATTCAAGGTTCAGCTTTGAATAGAACGTAGCCATTTCCAGGTAATGTTCCCAGGGAAGTTCAGAATGTATTATGGATTTGAAATTATCAAGATTTTTTGGGCCGGGTTCTAACAGATAAAGTTCAAATCTGGCTAAATAGTTCAAAGGTTCAATTTCGAGTAATCTATTCAGGATATTTTTTGCGTTTTCAATTTTATTTAATTTTCGATAAGCAACAGCCATTACTTCGTAGGATTTTAAGTTGTATTTGTTAAAGTCAATGGAACGGTGTGCATACTCAACAGCAGTCTCAAAGTTTTTTTCCTGGATATAGATTTCAGCTATCTGACAGTAAGCATTGGACCTGTAATTCATTGAACGTGCGGCCCATCCCAGGGTCTCTTTAGCATCAATAAGGTTGCCTGTATACCTGGAAATTACGCCATAAACATAATTGGCATCAGGGTTATACATATCGTTTTTCAATGCACGCGAAACACACTCCAGTCCCTTCTCATACTGGGCTCTTCGACAGTATATTTCAGCAATTCGTGTTAGTGCTCTGATGTGCAGAGGTTCCTTTTTTAAGCATTCTTTATATTTTTTTAATGCAGTATTATATTGTCTTCGCTTCTCATAAAATTCACCGGAAAGATAAAGACCTTCTGCTGTTTTTTCATTAATTCTGTGATAACTGATAGGTCTGTTTACATCATTTTTATGAAGTTTGTTAGTGTAATAAAGGTTTTTACCAATCAATACCTGCAGTTCACCTTTTGTTTGTGACAGGCTTATATTTTTTTTATAAACTTCCATTGGTTTTAGGTGTATTTGTTCTTGATAAATCGCTTTATTGTCAATAATAACGATTAGATTATCATCAATTTTCTGGAGGGGACATATACCTATCAATAGAGATTTGTTCTTTCTGTTTACATTTACTACAGCGACGGGTGAAGCTTTTACCATACCACCGATTTCTTTGAACGGGAATAAAATTTCTCTCCAGGTGTCAGCAGTATAGGGTGAAAAAAAACTATGGTCAGATTGCGAAAAAAGCCTTCCTGCCTGTGGCTCACTGTATTGACCATCTTTATCAGTAAGTAAATTTTCCCATATAGCGCCCTGACGTGAGAGAGCCCACATCCAGACTTTTTTCCCTGGCATATCATCATAGAGAGCCCAGTGCCCGAAACCGAACCGTGAACTATGCCAGTAAGCTCCATAGTAATCTTCATATTTACCTAATACAAAATGAGATTTACTACCACCGAAATTATTGTTTTTATACCAGGATAGATCGCGTCCCTTTTTATCAACTGGCCAGGGTTCCATAGGAACTGAGTATCCATGAGGAACAACAAATCGACCGGGATAAAAATACTGGAGGTCTTCACCAACTTTTATTGCATTGTTTATCCAGCAATAATATGATTGGTGAAATGGAGATGGATTATACCATAAAGGTCTGATTTCAAAGTAAGCTTTATCTGCTGGTAATGTTATTATTACACTCCAGCGGGTTCGAGAAGGTAAATCCATCGTTCCAATTATACAGCTTACGCTACCATCAGAGTTTTTTCTGATAAGGTAGTTTATGGGCGTGGCGGTTGCTGGTGAATGACCAACCAGACCAAAATTGAATTCAATTCCACCAGAAGTCCATGGCCCTCTCATAGCTATTTGACGAAATTTTAACACATGATTAAGATAGATAAATTCCTTTTTTGTAGATTTTTCTATTGCGCCATAAATCTTACCACCAACTTCCGGTAATATGAAAACCTTTATGTAGTCATTCTCCATTCTTATTACTTTCCAGCTTTTATTGATACCGGTATGACTGAATTTATTAAAAGTAAAATAAGGATAAATCCTTGGATTTTTCAACAATACTGGAACCGGGTCCGGGTCAGAAAAAGGGTAGGTTTTTATAGTCCAGTTTTCCTCTTTGATAATACTTTGTTGTGCGCTAATACCCTCTGGAATTATAGTGAAAATGAAAATCAGTATAAAGAAATATCTTTTTTTATTCATAGTTATTCCCTCTGAATTTGTTTTGTGGATAACAATTTTTAAATGATATTCAAT
>QNDJ01000343.1 GCA_003644825.1 Candidatus Zhuqueibacterota bacterium
GATTTTTAGTTTTTTCTTTCTCAGAAAATCTATACAATTATTTGTTGCGATTTTGAATAACCACGTTGAAAAAGCATATTTCTCATTGAAAGAAGAAAGAGCGTTAAAAGCTTTTATAAATGTCTCCTGAACAATATCATCAGCCTCTTCTCTGTTCTTTACCATTTTATAAACAAGATTAAATGTTGCTACTCTATACTTATTCAGTAGCTCTGTAAAGGCACTCTGGTTTCCCTGTAGAGCTTTTTTTATTATTATAGATTCGTCTTTCTTCAAAATGGAGTTCTGATAAAAAAGTTTTTATATTGCTGAATTTAATACAAATTAAATTAAAATTACAAAAGTGTCAAGAAAAAAATAGTTGCAATTATAGAAAAAAATTAGTAAAATTAAATTTTATAGATATTTATTGATTATCAGATATGGCAGATCGATTTGCAATAGGGCTTTATTCAGGAGGCCTGGATAGTACCCTTGCTTTAAACCTGGTTCAAAGGTTAGGGTTTAAGGTTGTTGCTGTTCATTTCACAACACCATTTACTGTAAATTTGTATGGAAAAAAAAAGAAAAAATTGAAAAAAAACGGATTTATTTTTAAGAAATTATTTCTTGGCAAGGAATATATAGAACTTCTAAAGAATCCAAAATATGGTTATGGTAAAAATTTCAATCCCTGTGTTGATTGCCATATAATGATGATCAAAAAAGCAAAGAGTTTGATGGAGGAGTATGGAGCAGATTTTGTTTTCACCGGTGAGGTTCTTGGGGAAAGACCGATGTCTCAAAGAAAAGATACGCTGAGAATTGTTGAAAGAGAATCCGGGTTAGAGGGAAGATTATTAAGACCCCTTTCAGCAAAACTTCTGAGTGAAACCATCCCGGAAAAGGAAGGCATTATTGATAGAAATAAACTCTTTGCTATTAAGGGTAGGTCAAGGAAAGAGCAGTTCAAATTAGCTGAAGAAATGGGTATAATGGATTTTCCCCACCCGGCTGGCGGATGTCCATTAACAGAAGAAAATATTGCAAAGAGAGTTGAAGAATCTCTAAAACATAATGAAGATACTATATTTGATATGATTCTATTGCGCCTTGGAAGACATCTCAGATTACCCGGGGGAGAAAAACTTGTTTCCGGTCGCAATGAGGAAGAAAATAATCTCTTATTAAGATTAACAAGGAATAAAGGGATAAAATTGAGTGTAAAAGATTACAGTAGTACATATTTGTATCTAAGAGATGCAAATGATGAGGATACAATAAAAGAGGCTGGAAGAGTGTGTGCCAGATACAGCTCTGTTAAAAATAAAGAATCGGTTGAAGTTTATTACTGGAATAAGGATATAGAAAAACGTAAAATAATTAAAGTTAAACCTTATTCAGAAGAAGAGGTAGAGAATCTACTAATTTGAAAAGTTATCGATGAGGGTTGGTTTTTATCAATTTTCCCCGGAGTTCGGGAATAAAAAGGCGAACTTAGAAAAAATAAGGTTCGTATTGAGAGACACAGATGCTGACCTGATTGTCTTGCCTGAACTGTTTAGTACAGGTTATCAATTCGTTGATAAGAAAGAGGTTTTAGAATTGGCTGAGAAGATTCCTGATGGATTCACAACAGGAGAATTAATGAAGATTTCAAATGAAAATAATGTCAGTATAGTTGCCGGGATCTGTGAACGGGATGATGAGAAATTGTTTAATTCTGCAGTTCTTGTTACGCCTTCAGGTTTCACAGGAAAATATAGAAAAACCCATTTGTTTTTTGAAGAAAAATTATTTTTTGAACCAGGAGATACAGATTTTAATGTATTTACTGTTGGTGGTATAAATATAGGTATAATGGTATGCTTTGACTGGATATTCCCGGAGGCTGCACGGATTCTTTCACTTCGAGGAGCTGATATTATTGCCCATCCTTCAAATCTGGTTCTACCTTACTGTCAGGAAGCGATGAAAACAAGGTCTATTGAGAATTCAGTTTTTACTATTACAGCTAATAGAATAGGCAATGAAAAAAGGGGAAATAAAAAAGAACTTAACTTTACCGGTGGAAGCCAGATAACAGGACCAGATGGTGAAATACTGTTGAAAGCTGGTAATAATGAGGAAAAGTTAGGAGTTGTGGATATCGAACCAGGTAAAGCAAGGAATAAGAAATTAAACAAATATAATGATATCATCAGAGATAGAAAGAAGCATTTATACTCAGAATTATTGAAATAGATTGTTTAGAAAAAATATGGAGAATTTTTTTAAAATATTAGAGATAGAATATGGGAACTAAAAAGGATGTAATTTCTGAACTTTTTAAGAGATGTAAAAAAAGTAACAATTTTGTTTTTAACAATGAACTTGTCAAGCAAGTATGCAAAGAATACAATTTTGGTAATCCATTTGATGCAACCAAACTTGATAACACTTCAAAATTTCCACAAGTATTGACAAATGAAGATTACTTTATTATTCATTTGGGTCAAGGGAATCATAAATTTGTTAAAGGGATAGATAAAGGTTTTCATTATTTTGAAAAAATAGATAAAAATAATATATTTGATTGGAAATATCAGAGAAGTATACTGAATGAGTTTGATACAAGTGAGTCGAACATATTATCTGTGGCAAACAATCAGAGAATAATACATGATTATCTTTATGAAGATATAATAGCAAGTCCAAAAGTTTATAATGCAAGACGAACAAAGATTAGTTTTTCCTATTTTATAGGCAACGAAAATATTCAAACTAAAAACTTGCAAATGGAAATAGATTTAACTATGGAATTAAATGGAATAATAACAGTTTTTGAGGGTAAAAATGGTTTCCCAAAAGATTTTGCAGTATATCAGTTATTTCATCCTTTTAAATATTTTCGAATGTTAAAGGATGAAAAGGAATTAGATATTAAGCAAATTACCTGTTGTTATGTATTGAGAAAAAAGCAAAAAAACACATCTATTCTCAGACTTTATAATTATACTTTTAATGTTGAAAATGATTTGGGATCAATAAAATTGTTAAAAAATGCTCAATATAACCTTATTAAAAGGTGATAAAAATGAATGATAATAAACCAAATATAAATAAGTATATTAATAAAGTGTTTTTAATGGATATTATGGATCTTCTGAAAGAGTTACCAGATAAATCTGTTGATTTGGTTTATGGTGATCCCGATTATAATGTAGGTATTAAATATGGTGATAAATCTTATACAAAAACTTTTGATGAATATATTGATTGGTATATTGAATTGGCAAAAGAATCCATAAGAGTTTTAAAAAATACTGGAAATATGTTTTTAATAAATTATCC
>QNDJ01000344.1 GCA_003644825.1 Candidatus Zhuqueibacterota bacterium
GTTCTGGAGATGTCTGAAGAATTCAATGTTAAAGGTTACCACCCTCCTTTTACAAAAAATCCTGATAATTGTGTTAATTGTGGTCTATGCGAAATGATTTGTCCAGAATTTGCGATATTTTCGTTACCAGTTGAGGAAAAGGAATCAACCACCTAAATTAAGATTTTTCTCTTTAATAATTTTCCACAACTAATAAAAAAAAGGAGTTCAAATTGAAAGCAGACCCAATTGGAGTATTAACAGGTTCTCATTATTTAGATGGTGACCATGCATGTGCTGAGGGTGCCATTGCGGCCGGGTGCAGATTTTTTGCTGGTTATCCAATCACACCATCTACTGAAGTTGCAGAAAGAATATCAGCAAGATTCCCCTATGTCGGTGGGATTTTTATTCAGATGGAAGATGAGCTTGGTTCAATGGCTGCTATTTTAGGAGCAGCCTGGGGTGGAAAAAAGGCTATGACTGTTACATCAGGTCCGGGTTTCAGCCTTATGATGGAAAATATAGGTTTGGGAGCAATGACTGAAACCCCCTGTGTCATTGCAAATGTCCAGAGAGGTGGTCCATCAACCGGGCTACCTACACTGGTTGGTCAACAGGATATTATGCAGGCTCGATGGGGCTCTCATGGAGACTATGAAATAATTGCTATTGCACCTGACTCACCTCAGGAAGCTTTTGATTTCACCATTAAAGCATTTAATTTGTCGGAGAAGTATCGTGTTCCAACAATGGTAATGCTTGATGAATGTGTTGGGCATATGACAGAAAGAGTTATTATACCTCCGGCAGAAGAAATTGAAATTGAACCAAGACGGTATACAAAGTTATCTCCTGAAGAATATCTTCCATATAAACCCTGTGAGGACCTTATTCCTGAAATGGTTAAAGCTGGTGATGGATACAATGTTCATATAACCGGGTTAACTCACAACGAAAAAGGGTATCCTATAATTAATGAGGAAGTTCAGGCTGTTCTTGTAAAAAGATTGGTGGATAAAATTAATGTGAATGCAGAAGATATTATCATTACAGAGGAAGAAGAAATTGAAAATGCAGAAGTGATAGTTATTTCTTATGGAATAACATCAAGAGTTGCCCGTATGTCAATAGATCTGGCAAGAAAAGATGGAATAAAAGTGGGCTCAATGAGGCTTATTACGATCTGGCCTTTTCCTGAAAAGAGAGTAAAAGAACTGGCAAAAAAGGTTAAGGCGTTTGTTGTGCCTGAAATAAATGCAGGACAACTTGTTTATGAAGTAGAGAGGTGTGCTTGTGGAAATGCAAATACGTACCTTGTTCCTCATTACGGTGGAGGCGTTCACAACCCTCAGGATATTTTTGACAAAATTAAGGAGGCAATGAAATGATGCAAACCCAGAAAGAACATCCTATAGCTCCATTCTTAAGAATGGATAGAATTCCCCATATCTGGTGTCCTACCTGCGGTATAGGAACAACAGTAAAGTGTTTTTGTTCTGCTTTAAGTAACCTGAAAATAGATTTAAAGAATGTAGCAATTGTTTCAGGTATTGGTTGTACTGGTAGAGTAGCTGGTTATATTAATATTGATTCTTTCCATACTACTCATGGGAGGGCAATTCCGTTTGCAACCGGTCTTAAACTTGCGAATCCCAAGCTGAAGGTTATAGTTTTTAGTGGAGATGGAGACCTTATTGCTATTGGGGGAAACCATTTTATTCATGCAGCAAGAAGAAATATGGACCTTATAATTATATGTGTAAATAATTTCATATACGGTATGACAGGTGGGCAGGTAGCCCCAACTACACCATTAACAGCAAATACTTCAACAACACCTTATGGAAATAATGAAAAACCATTTAATATACCTCATCTTGCAGCTTCTTGCGGAGCAACTTATGTAGCGCGATGGACGGCTCTTCACATTAGAAGACTTACCCGTTCAATGGAGGAAGTCCTGCAGAGAAAAGGGTTTTCAGTAATTGAAATCGTTACACCGTGTGCTACATTGTATGCAAGAAGAAACAGACTGGGGGATGGATTGAATCTGATGCAGTTCTATCATGATAATAGCGAGATTAAGCATGGTGCTGATACAAAGGATATAGATATTGAATTTCAGAAAAAAATTGTTGTTGGAAAATTTATAGATGAAGATAAACCAACCTTTCTTGACCTTATTAATGAGGGGCTTTCCAGAAAGTTAGGAGAAAAATTCATAAAATATGCTTAATTATAGGAGAATCGATAAATGGCAAAAACAGAACTCAGAATTACAGGATTTGGGGGGCAGGGTGTAATCCTGAGTGCATATATTATTGGTAAAGCGGCTTCAATTTTTGATAATAAATATGCAACTATGACCCAGAGCTTCGGTCCGGAAGCCCGTGGAAGCGCCTGCAGTGCTCAGCTAATCATATCAGAGGAAAAAATCCTATATCCTTATATTATTAAACCAAATATTATGATTGCAATGTCTCAGGAAGGATATGAAAAATATGAAGCTACAATGAAAGGTGAAGGAATTTTAATTTATGAATCTAACCTTGTAAAACCCGGAAAAAACAGAACCAAAATAAAAAAATATTGTATTCCTTCTACAAAAATTGCAGAAGACCTTGGTAGAAGAATTATTCAAAATATTGTGATGCTGGGATTTTTTACAGCGGTAACCGGATTGATAGATTATAATGCTATGAAAGAGGCTGTAAAAACATCAGTTCCCAGGGGAACAGAAGAACTAAATTTAAAGGCTTTTGAAAGTGGATATGAATACTTCAAAAAACAAAAAAAGTAAAATTAAAGAGGAAAAGGGTGTTCTTGTAATTGGTGGTGGTATTGCAGGGATTCAGGCTGCTCTGGACCTTGCAAATGCCCAGATTAAAGTATACCTGGTTGAAAAATCTCCTACCATTGGTGGAAGAATGGCACAACTTGATAAAACATTTCCTACTATGGATTGCTCTATATGAATTCTTGGACCGAAAATGATGGATGTCGGTCGGCATCCAAACATTGAGTTGTTGACTTATTCGGAGATAGAAGATGTTTCTGGTTATGTGGGTAATTTTAATGTAAAAATAAAAAGAAAAGCTGCTTATGTAGATTGGGATAAATGTACAGGTTGTGGTGTTTGTATTGAAAAATGTCCTCAAAAGGTTCCATCTGAATTTGAGAGAAATCTGGGAAAACGTAAAGCTATTTATACTCCATTTCCACAGGCGGTTCCAAATAAACCTGTTATTGATAAAGAAAATTGTATATTTTTCCAGAGGGGTAAATGTAAAGCATGCGAAAAATTCTGTAGTGTA
>QNDJ01000345.1 GCA_003644825.1 Candidatus Zhuqueibacterota bacterium
AAATAAAGTATAGATAATAAAATATTTCATTATTTATTTTTCCTCAAAGATTAATACTTTTTATCATTCAGAAGTGAATAAGAATGTATGAGTAAAAGTTCTACCCGGCATAATCATACCATTAGACTGAAAGTCACTCCAGTATTTTTCAATTGGATGTTCTGCTCTTACTCTATATGCTGCTCCAACACTTCTGGAAAAACTTGTTTTTACGAACTTAGCCTTTCCATTTTCATCAGTGTTGACTATGTTTGATTTCCAGTCTGTTCCCGGAACCTTTGAACCTGTATTTTCTGTATATTGGAATTCAACACGAGCACCTTTATATGGTTTTCCATCTAATTTAACAGTACATTCTACAATAAAAGGTTCATTGGATTGACCCGAATTCTTCTTTCCGCAGAAAAAACAAAATGAAAATGTAAGAAAAATCAATAATAAAAATAAAATTTTATTTCTCAAAATAAAACACTCCTTTAATTATAAAAATTAAGTTTATTTAATATAGAAATTTCTTTTTTTAAAATCAAGTCCACTTAAATAGTTTTTTAAACACCAAGTTACCCGTTATTTTTCATAGACTTATCATATATTACTTTAAGGATTCCTTCAAGAATTATTTTACCTGCTTTGACTTTAACAGTATAATTTCCGGGTTTTATATAAATAGATTTTTCATTTTCTTTTATTTTTAAATTCCATCTTACAAAATTGAATCCTCTGTCATTACCTCCTTTTAAAGTCTTAATAATATTACCGTTAGAATCAATTATAGAAATATCTGTTTTATTAAAAGCTTTTTCTTTGAGAAAATAAACAAACTCTGCTTCTCCAAAGACCCTTCTATAAAATTTTTTCAGGGTTACTGGTTTAATTTTGAAAAGGTGTGCATCTTTTGCAAGAATTGTATCGTTTAAACTTCTTACCCATTTTAAATTCATAACAAACACACTCCTACCGTGAGTACCTACCATAATATCGCCATCTCTCGGGTGGATTTTTATATCATACATTGCATTTACAGGAAGGTTTGAATTTAAAGAATGCCATGTTTTTCCTTTATCAAGAGTGCAATAGACTCCAAGGTCTGTTCCAGCATAAAGAATATTTTCATTTGTTGGATCTTCTCTTACTACATTTATGGGCTCATGAGGTAGTCCATCACCAATAAATTTCCAGTTTTTTCCATAATCATCAGATATATAAATATATTTATCAAAATCATCATCCCTATATCCTGTAAGTGTTACGTAAACAGTTGCCTCGTTGAATTGAGATGCGACAATTCTTGTAACCCATTTTTTGGGGAGTCCTTTATTTATTTTAATCCACTCTGCACCACCATTCATTGTAACGTGAACATTTCCATCATCGGTACCCACATATATTAATCCTGGCTTTAAGGGAGATTCAGATATAGCTGTTATTGTGCCATAGGGAACATCTCCCCTTTTGGCAGGGTTATTATCTGTCAGGTCCGGACTAATTGGGTACCAGGTATCACCTCTATTGTAAGACTTAAATAGTTTTTGAGCACCTAAATATAGAATATATCTATTATGAGGGGAAATTATAAAAGGTGTCAACCAGTTAAATCTTAATGCAGGTTCTCCAAAATCAGATTCTGGTCTTATACTTTTTACTTTTTTAGTTTTTCTATTTACTCTATTTATAAATCCAAATTGAGATTCTGCATAAACTATATATGTATCAACGGGGTCAACCTGAACAAATCCACCATCGCCACCTATCAACATTTCCCAGGGTTTAGTAATTCCAGGACTACTTGTAACAGGACCATACATAACACCATTATCCTGCAGTCCTCCATATATATTATATGGTTTTTCCATATCATAACTAATTGTATAAAACTGTCCCAGGGGTATATTATTAATTTTCTGCCAGGTTTTACCACCATCATAAGAGAAGTTTAGACCGCCATCATTTCCATCTATCAGCCTATCAGGATTTCTCGGGTCTATCCATAAAGCGTGATGATCAGCATGTACTCCCCTCTTGCTAATAGATTTAAATGTTTTTCCACCATCTTCGGAGTAAAGTATTGGCACACCTAAAATAAATATTTTATCTGGGTTTTGTGGATGAACTCTGATATTTCCAAAATAATAACCATAGGTATTGTAGAAATTATCAATATATTTTTTATTAACTTTTTTCCAGGTTTTACCCCCATTATCAGACCTGTAAACCTCAGCACCTATAACATTTGTTCTAAAAAGTCTTTCATTAGCATTTCTCAAATTTTCTGCAATAGATTTTGGTGTTATTTTTCCTTTTTCTACTCTTTTTATAATTTCCTCAGCTGTATATCTTTTTGGAACTTTATTCTCTTTTAAAAACAACCGTATCTTTTTAATATCAATTTTAAGGAATTCTTCTTGAGTCATTTTTTCCAATCTTTCAATTGGTATACCTGATTTTATTTTTTCTTTTTCAATCTTTTCTGGACAATGATTCTGGTTGTCGATAATAGTATAAATTATTTCAGGATGTGAGTAACAGAGAGAGAGACCTATACGCCCAACACCTTTTCCTGAAGGCAATCCATTTTTCAATTTTTTCCAGGTTATACCTCCATCAGTTGTTTTATAGATACCACTTCCCTCTCCACTTTCAACAAAGTTCCATGCCTTTCTGCTTCGTTCCCAGGCAGCAGCATAGAGGATTTTATGGTCAACTGGATTCATTAAAAGGTCAATAAATCCTGTGTTTTCCCCATCACCTGTCAGGATTTTTTCCCAGGTTATACCTCCGTTTGTTGTTTTGTAGACTCCTCTATCTCCTCCAGGTGTATATAAATGTCCGATTGATGCAACATAAACAACATTCTCATTGTCAGGGTCAATTACTATTCTACCTATATGATGTGAATCAGTGAGTCCCATATTTTTCCAGGTTTTCCCACCATCAGTTGATTTAAAAACTCCGGTTCCAGCATAAGAACTTCTACTGCTGTTATTTTCACCGGTTCCCACCCATATTACATCAGGGTTGGAATAAGCTATAGCTATATCTCCAATTGTTATTGAGGACTCATGGTCAAAAATGGGTTTCCATGTTGTTCCATTATTAACCGTTTTCCATAACCCTCCAGAAGCAGATGCCACATAAATGATAAAATGATTGCCTGGTGGAACGTCTATATCTGTAATTCTTCCACCCTGAACAAGAGGACCTACAGACCTCCATTTAAGATTCTTGAAAAACGATTCTTCATCCATAGTTTTGTGTTTTTCAAACCATTGTAAACGTAATGCGGGGTCAGTCG
>QNDJ01000346.1 GCA_003644825.1 Candidatus Zhuqueibacterota bacterium
AATCTGTATAGTTATTTTTGTTTGATGTCCTTTTTGAAATTACTGGAAGAGGCTTTTCTTCAGGTTGTTTTTTCCCTTTATAAAACAGGATTTCTTCAACAGGAAAATTGTCCCGCAATCCAGCAGATACATCAAGAATAAAAGAAGCATCAAAAGCGGTTACACCGTTAAAGTTCACCACATCTGCTCTTAAAAGCTGGATTGAATCGAGTGTGATTTTTTCAACTACATATTGAAGAACCATAGAAGCATCCAGTGATGTGATTTCTTTATTGCCACTTACATCTCCATAAAAAGGCCTGACAATTACACGCCCATTTTCATAAGTAGATAGTGAACTATCTTCATTGAACGTCAATTGAGTAAAGATAATGTTAGATGTGTCTCCTGTTTTGGTATTTGGATTTATCTGAAAGTTAATTTTCATAAAATTTCCTGATCCAGATAGTGGATTTATGTTTGCGCCTGAGACTTTCAGGGTTCCAGGAACTATTGTATCGCTAATTGTGAAATTTAGCAGTTCACCTATTTGTGTTTCGGAAATATTGTACCCCGTGCAGTTCAGTACTTCAGGATTATAAGCTATTTTTATATCAAATCCTATTATCTGTTTATCGGTAAAGGATGTAACAGCATCAACCTGAACTGTAACATTTTCTCCTGGTTCTTCAAATGCATCCTGTATAAACATTAATACTGGAGCTGGAGTGATAAGTTTATTTATACCATTTGTTGTACCTATCCATTTATTTCCTTCATTATCTATAAATAATACACGAACGTCATCATTTAGCAGACCTTCACTCATTGTGTAATGTTTTAAATTTCTCTTATCATACATATGCACTCCCATATCATTGGCTGCCCAGATAAATCCTACGTTATCAACAACAACATTCTTCGCATCAACTGGAAGTATAACAGTCCAGTTTTTTCTATCAAATTTGAAAACAGTACCACCACCTCCATAGTGAGCAACAATTAAATTTCCCTTTAAATCGAATGTTAAGTCATCAATTGAATTAACTCCATATTCTGGAGGTAAATTAAACACCTTTGGACCAGTATAACTGTCTATATATAATCCACTGGTTGTTCCAATAAATATTTCTCCCCTATCATTCCCGGTAATAGAAAGAATATTGTCACTTGGTAACATAGGGTAATCGCAATAAAACCATTCTGAATTAGTAAATTGAGAGACACCCATATCGGTTCCAGCCCAGATATCACCGTATATGTTAATGTATAAACAATGAATTACATTTGAAGCCAGACCATCTTCTGTTTTATAATGAGTCCAGTTTGTTCCATCAAATCTGTCAATACCATTAGCTGAAGTAGCTATCCATATACTTCCATCTGGATGTATGGCAATATCACTTATGTTATTATATGAAAGATCCGAGTTTGTGGTGTCATAATTGGTCCAGTTTGTTCCATCAAATTTGAATACACCGCTTTCCATCGTTCCAAACCACATATTATTGTTATTATCCTGAACAATAGCTGTAACACATTTCCCGGTGAAACCATTAACCTGGTAACCAGTCCAGTTTATTTTGTCAAATTTAGTCAGACCTTTTTCTGTTCCGAACCATATATTTCCATCGCCGTCAACTCCTATGGAGCTGACTTTGTTGCAGGGTAGGCCTGTATTCGAAGTGTCATAATTAACCCAGGTTGTTCCATCATATTTTGTAATACCATAGTTCTGGTCATAACAAGCCCACACGGTATCTGTGGAATCAACAGCAATACTGACCACATAATTATCTATCAAGCCAGAGGCAGTGGTGAAATTTTCAAATGATACACCATCAAATTTACTTATACCACCTGAAGTTGCAATCCATACACCTTCTGTATCAATCGCTACTGAATATATATCATTTGAAACAAGTCCTTCTGTGGTCTGCCATAAATACCAGTTTGTGCCATCATATTTACTTAATCCATAGCTTGTACCAACCCAGACACTGCCGCTATCGTCTACAGCAAGAGACCTTATGTTGTTACTTCCAAGGTTAGGAGTATTGGTAGTATTATATTCTGTCCAGGTTCCATCATAAAGGTTCAATCCCATTTTTGTTCCCACCCATATATTATTGCTGTCATCTTCAACTATGCAGGTTATTTCGTTATAAGATAAATTAGAATTTTGTTCATCAAATACTGTCCAGTTAATCCCGTTAAAAACTGCAACACCAAATCCATTGGTTCCAAACCATATCTCTCCATTACTTGCAACATAAACAGTGCTTACATCAATAAATGGCAATCCATCAAGGTTGGTATATCTGTTATAAACTCCATTTATTTTATCCCATCTAAATGCACCGCCTTCTGTTGCAGTCCATACAAACTCTCCTTCAAAAGTAATATCATTGATTTTATCTCCATTTGCATAAACTTCCCATACATCCTGACCATAAGAGCAGGGAACAAATATTAATGATATTAATAAAAATGTTAAGGACCTTTTTATCATATTTTTCTCCTGCTAAAATAAAATATATATTATATGTTGTAATTATAATTAAATTATTAAAATAAATCAAATACTTTTTTTTAATAAGTTCAAAATAATTAAATGAACTTCATCTCTGTTTTTTTCATTAATAAAAATTAACCGAACGTCATTCCTTTTTCTTATCTTATCAAGAAATGGATTTTCTCTTTGCTGGATAACCCCCAGAACAATTTTATCACTATCCAGGGCTTTTATAACGGATGTCTGAAATTTTTTAGAATATAACTCCATTTTTCCAAGCTCGTCAACAACTATCAGTTCAGCCTCCTCAAGCGCTTTTTCGATAGCTTTTACTCCAGTAGATTCAAATGAATTAATGTTTACACCATACTTTCCGACCTTATATATGCTTTTGTAATCTTTATGAGCCAGTATTCCTTCCTTACCATCAATGGACTTAATTTTAAACCCCACTCTAATTCTGTTTTCTCTGATTTCTTCGGTATAGAAACCACCTGTTTTTAAGTTAATATTTGATATGACTTTTTTTATAATGGTGGTTTTACCTATTCCCGGTTTTCCAGTAATTAAAATATTTTTCATAATAATACTAAACAAATAATAACTTCATTAATTTATTAAATATTTCAAATATATCAATGTTTTATCTTACCATAATGAAACTTCAAGTTCTTCATTAACTACATTTAAATCAAATTTCAGAAAGATACAGAATATATTTAGAAGGAATAACATTAAACCAGATTATAACTGTGGAAATGGCATCACCAGTG
>QNDJ01000347.1 GCA_003644825.1 Candidatus Zhuqueibacterota bacterium
AATTCTGGTGCTGGATTTTCTTAAAGGTAAGTCACTGAAGTGACTTTTTAAATCTGTTAAATCTTAAATATTAACTAAAAAATAGTCTCTTCAGAGACTTCCAATAGTATATTTTCCACTACCAGAATTCGATTCTGGTAGTGGTATTCTGGTAGTATAAAAACAACGAATTACACTAATTTAGCGAATTTATGTTTAAAAAACCTTGCATACTTTTTAACTGTATGGTTGCGGTTATAATAATCAAATCTCAAGCTGGAAGCTTGAGCTACACTGTTCTATAATCATGTTGGTATTTCTATGCCACTCCTGTTGCTCTCTTTTTCCTTTTACCTGTTTTGCTACAGGTATTTCGCCCCAATCGGGGCTGAAAGGAACAATTAATTACTTAAATTTCTCTAATTGCATATAAAAACAGCCTTTTCAGAGACTTCCATTAGTATATTTTCCACTACCAGAATTCGATTCTGGTAGTGGTATTCTGGTGGTATAGAAACAACGAATTACACGAATTACACGAATTTATAAAAATTATACCTTTGTGTTTATTTTTTTCTTTTCTCTTCCTGACCACATGGTTGTAATTGAATTAATATTTAACATCACAACTGTCATTGCAGAGCAGTACGGCGCTTGAGAATATATTAATCTGATAAAGATTGCTTCTTTATCTAAGATAATCGGGATTCCTTGCAATGGCAAAAATAAATCCTGGTTTTTCGGGACCACCCACTATTATGAAACTAAATTATTTTTAAGATACTTAAAGTCAGAATTGAATATAATATTTACTTATTTCTCTGAAGAATTAAGTATCATTTTTTCATAATTTTATAATCATAATTTCATATTGAGCCCTACTCTCATTTCAACTGAACTCACAGGATTAACAATAAAATGAAACAATTTAATTTATTTACTTTTTAAGAATTTCCTCGAAGAACCTGAACATTCTTTTATTTGCATCGAGTTTACTGTATTCCTGTCGCCAGCCGTGTCCTTCTACTGGATATATATGGTAATCCCAGTTGTCTTTTCCAAGTTCAATAAGTTTTTCAACAAGTCTTACAGTATCCAGAAATAAAACATTTCCATCTACCATTCCATCCATAATCAATAAATGGTCCTGGAGATTCCCTGCAAAATATATAGGAGAACTTCTTTTATAAGCCTCTTCATCATCATAAGGAAGGTTAAGAATTCGTGATGTGTATCCATGATTATAATGAGCCCAATCGGTTACGGGCACAATAGCTATACCTGCAGAAAATTTACCCGGGTGTAAAAATAATGCCATTAAAGTATAAAACCCACCATAAGACCCACCATATATTCCAATTCTATCTGGATTTACGTTATGATTTTCGACAAGGTATTTTATAGCAGAGAGAGAACTTTGAACATCTTTGTCTCCCATATATCTGTAGATTGCTGTTCTACATGCTCGTCCATATCCAGAACTTCCTCTGTAATCTACGCTTAATACAGTATAACCATTCTGCATCAGAAAGTATTGAAACAGGGTTCTTCCCCATCTTTTATACACTGCCTGGGCATAACCTGCACCGTGAATGTATAGAACAGCAGGTCTTATAGGGTGAGGGTCTTTTGGTTTATAGAGGGTTCCATATATCAGATTTCCGTCTTTATCAGGAAAGGTAACTATTTCAAGAGGAGGAAGCTCAAGAGCTTTAAATTCTGGTGTTGTAGAGTCAGTTAATTGCTTCATAGGGGCACCGGGAACATTTTCCATAATATATAGTTCAGGAGGTTTGTTATAGTAGCTATAGGTAAGGGCTATTTTAGATTCATCGGGAGATAGATAAAAATTGAACCACCCTTCTTTTACAGGTGTTATTCTTGTTTTAGATTTCCCATCCACAGATATTGAGTAAAGATGCCGTTCACCTGGATGGACTTCAGTCGTGGTCATATAGAATTTATCTTTATTTTTAGATAATTTAATTTGGTATATTTCCCAGTTTCCTTTTGTTAGTTGTTTTAGTTCTCCACTGGAAACAGAGATTGTATAAAGGTGCCACCATCCATCTCTTTCTGATGTAAAGAAGATTCTATCGTTGTCTGGAAGCCATCCTAAAAGTGAGCCACCTCTTCCAGCTCTCATATCTCGTATCCAGGCTTCGTCGTGTTCGTGGAATATGGTTCTGCATTTACCAGACTCGGGGTTCATAACGATTAGCCATTTGTCCTTATTGTCAACTGACCCAACAGGGAATACCAGCATTGAACCATCTTCAGACCATTTTGGTTCATTATAATTGATTTCGAGTTTTCCAAATCCTGCATCAGCAAATTTTACATCGCCTGTTTTTACGTTATACAGACCAAGGGTATACCTTGTAACAGGTTCTCCAACTTTCATTCTTCTCCAGCTTCCGAAAATAAGTTCCTGAGTTTCAACGAATCCACTTTCAGTAATCCAGCGAGGCATTCTGGGAATTCTACCTCTTTTTATTTTAGATATATCCTCAACAAGAAAACTGACATATTTACCATCCGGCGAAAGTTCCAGGGATATTGCCTTTTTATCTTTTCCAAGATAATATGGTTTTGGTTTAGGGTTTTGTTTTTTTATTCTTTCTTTCTGTCTTTTTCTGTCTTCTTTGATTCTTTTTATATAATCAAACAGTTCTTCCTGTTGTTTTTTCAGGTATTCCTGAAGTTTTGTTCCTTTAGGTTTTTTTTCGGGGTCATTTCCCTTTTTAAAATTTGTTAGCTGTGTAATTTCACCCGTTTTTACTTTATACAGAAACAGGTTGCCGTCTGATTCGAAGGTGAAACTTTTTCCATCAGGTGTAAATCGAGGGTTTGTTTCGGCTTTTTCGGTTCGAAACAATCTTTTTACTTTTCCGGTCTGAATATCCATCAGAAATATATCTCCATATTTGGAATATACAGTAAAAGTTTCCTGTTTATTTCTATTTCCCCGTCCTTCTGGAAGTTTCCATAATTCTTCTTCTGGTACCTTAACAGGTTTTCCACCTTCAGGTGCAACCCAGTATAAACTTGCATCTTTGTTTTTTTCAGGATTCCAGTAAAAATAGATTCTTTTTCCATTTTCAGACCAGTGAATTCTTGATGGAGACATTCCTATGGTTTTATAACTATCTTTTGAAATCCATTCAAGAGTAAGTTTTTTCTGAGCTTGTAAATTGTTTGTGAGGTTGAATAAAATAAGTATATTGAAAAGGCAAATAATGGATATTAGAGTATTTTTTTTCATATTTTACCTCCAGTTATTAAT
>QNDJ01000348.1 GCA_003644825.1 Candidatus Zhuqueibacterota bacterium
CTTCCATAAATCTTTACAAATTCAAGTTTAATTTCTTTACTATAACATAATCATTTTTATCATTTTCAATTCTTTTAACTTGTGGTAAAACAAAATTTATTTGGGTAAAAAAGAATAATGCAAAAAATATATATCTTCTCATTTATACCTCTAACTTAACTTATTACAGTTATTTTAAATGATATTCTGTTAAAACATATTCATCTTTTGAATCAAAACTTCCTAATTTTTTTCTCTTCTCATCTTTCAGAATCATTCCTCTTATGATAATTGAGCGAATAATAAGGCCTTTTTCTGATATATAGTCAAAGAATTCAATATTACTATCAAACTCGCCGTTGTCATCCATATCAATCAGCCATTTAATTATAAAACAATTAAATTCTCCTGCTGGAGTCTTTACCACCTCTTCACCGATAACTTTTTTCTCACACAACCACGGATTTCCTCTTACACGATATACCCAGCGAACCCCAACCTTTATTGGATAATGTAAACATATTAAGGGGGGATTTTCATAATGTATAGAATCACTGCTGTTCAAAAAGTAATTTGATTTTTCAGTTATTAAACTAAATATATCCCTGACATTATAAAACTCGTATCCATTAAAATAGATTCTTTTTCCTGCAGCAATTTTGAATGGAGATGCACTGCTATTACCAGAATAAGCATAAAGGTAAAAACCATTCTTATGATTATTGAAGTAAGAATTACTCTCAATGTATTTTCCATTTTCAAATAATCTTTCAAGAAACATATATGCTTCGGTAGAATTACTCAGAGAAACTTTTGAAATTACCTTCACTTCCGAAGTTCCGCGTAAAGTATCTGATGGAAGAGCTTTCAAACTATCTGGATGAATGTTAAATTGAATAAACTCTCTGGAATACTTCCAGTAATTACCAGTAGCAACAGGATAAACAAAACTGTCTTCCCCTGGATCATCGGGGTTTTTATGACAATTAGTATTAAAAATAATTATGGTGGTCAATAATAATATCAAGAACCTCATTTCTCTCTCCTTTTTTATAAAATCCATTTGTTTAAAACTAAAATGATTCAAAAACAACCAATTCTTTTAAATCTTTCTTTGGTGGTGTATCAGGCCATTTTTCAGGAACACCAACAGGCGTAAAACAAATGAGTCTGTATCTATCCGGTATTTTAAAGAATTTTTTCATCTTATCTTCTGGAAAGAATGTGGTAAAAAATCCTGTTCCATACCCCAGAGCTCTTGCGGCAATCATCAGATTTCCAACCGCAAGGGTACCATCATAAATCACATAATCGGGATATTTTGCTTTTGAATCCACAAGAACCGCAATATAAACAGGAGCAGAAAGAACATCATCCAGAATCTTCCCGAGCTTTTCCTTTATAGAATTAATTTCTTCATCTGCAGGTTTTTTTCTTTTTTCATAAGATTCAACATACCACAACAAAGCTTCTTTCTTCAATCTATCTAACCTTTCTCTATCTCTCACTACAAGAAATTTCCAGGGTTGTTGATTGCCAGCAGTGGGGGCAAATCGAGCAGAATCAAGAATCTTCATAATATGTTCCTCAGGTACAGGTGTGGGTTTAAACTTGCGAACAGTCCGTCGGTTCTTAATCACATTTAAAACATAGGCCTGATTTACATCATATTCTATGTTTTTATCTTCCTCAGAAAAGTATTCTTTAATCGGAGTGCAAATATCAGCAATGGCTTTCCACATTCCATCCTCTTTGTGGAATATCATTGTAAAATATGAATCAAGATTGTACTTTCTACCACTCTGTGTTTTTCTTTTATAGTGAAAAACTGCAATGGTATATCCAAAATCTTTTTCTTCATAAACCTCAATAAGCTCAACAGGCATTTCCCGGTTCTCTTCTTTAAACCGATTACTATGAATATCATAGTATTCTTTCAATGTTTTAAAAAGTTCTCCTTTACTGCTGATACAATAAAAATCTCTTTTAGAAGTAACAGTTGAGAAAAGGGTTTTTATATCCGAATTATGAATAGCATTAACATAAATTTTGAAAGTTTCTTCCAGCGAAAGTCCTGGTTTATTTTGAAATGCAATAGCTGGAAAATTAACAAACAATAAAAGAACAATCGAACAAATTATAATCCTTTTCATAAAATACCCCTGAATTTATTTTGTTTTGATTCTAAAATATATTTTTATTTTAGCTTTAAATTATTAAGCCCTCCTTTTGCATTTAACCATACATCAAGCATTGCCCTGTGTTTACCCAGTCTTTTACTCCAGAAATCTTTAAATTGAGAGGTACCAGCACCGATTTCATTAAACTTTATATAAAAATCTTTACATATCTTAAAAAATTTTTTATCTCCAAGAAGCTCTCTGAAGTAATCCAGCATCAAAGAACCCTTATAATAACGGATTATATATCCATTATTATCATTTACAGGTGGAACTTCCGAAAGAGAAGGAGCATCCTCAGGAAGTTTTTCTACCATTTTTTTATATTTATCTATATACTCATCAAATCTTTTCTTTGAAGAAATTTCTCTTATGGCAATAAGAGAAAAATATTCAGCAAAAGTTTCATTAATCCAGTCTCCCTGTCCAGTTCCAAAATTCCACCAGAAATGTGCAATTTCATGGGCAATGCTGTGCAGATATGATATATCTTGATTTCTGGTAAGCTCATCAAGGATTCTCCCTTCTGATGTTATAATCATACCTGCTCGAGAAATACTGCCCTGTCCTTTCTTTTTAGGAGAATAAACATGCTTTACTACACTACCTGAAATATGAGGTTTTCCAAGCAGACTGGTAAACAAATTTAATGATTTTTCAATTTCATTTGTCTCTTTAATTATATATTTTTCAGGCAACTTGCTGTAATAAACATCTATAATTCCTGAAGAAGTTTTTACAGTTTTATTTTTAAGTTCAGGCGATGCAATTACCACAATATCTATATCTTTTTTAGAAGACCACCAACTAACTACTCTATTATTTTCTTTTACTTCTTTGGTTTTTCTTCCAGAACAGACACATTTCCATTCTTCTGGCAAAGATACTTCCAGACTAATATCGAATTTATTTCCGAAACTCCAGTATGGATACCAGCAGGAATAAACGGCCAGCTCCACCATTTCTGAATTAATCCTGTCATCAAGAGCGGTTTCCTGGTCTGGAAATGTGCCAAATTCAGGTATTTTTAACAGCTTGCCACTGTAAGCAATTTCCATCCTGATATTCTTTTTGCTGGATTTTCCCGGTAGTTCAACAACTATTC
>QNDJ01000349.1 GCA_003644825.1 Candidatus Zhuqueibacterota bacterium
GTCAAGCAGGATGCTTGACATACGGTTTTTTAGTCAAGCAAGATGCTTGACATACTTTACTATTTGTTATAAGATATAATTGGATAAGTAGTACTTCTATGTTGATGTAAAAAATATATTTATAGAGGTTTTTATCGTTCTTTGAGAGTTTTTTAACCGTATAGTTTTATCTTCTCTGCATGATTCTTTACTGTATGGTTGCGGTTATATTATAAAGATTGCTTCCCCTCGTATGGGGAACACAATGACAGGTATGGACTTAATCGTGAGCTCCGTCAGGAGCGGTATGTCTGTAGAATAGGTATTTAAAATATTGAGCTCCGTTAGGAGAGATACATTAAAAGGTCAGGCAGGGATGCCCTAGCTACGGTTCTGGCTATATTATACCCATAGAATGAGTGATCAATCGGGAATAGTTTTCGCATAATAAAGAGATTGCTTAGTCATTCAGAATTATCGGTATCCGTCACAATGACCGGTATATTGTATTTTAATCTCAACCATTAAAATGAATGAAAAATTAATATATCACTTCTATATAAACTTTCAGATCTCATCAGAAACTTATAGAATATTTACATAATCATTTATAAAACCTCAAATTGCATTATCTTAAATTATTTAATATAATTAAATTATATAATAATATTACTTGATTTTAAATAATTATATTATTATATTATGAATAAATATTTATTACCATAATTTAATTATAAGTAACGATAAGGAGTATGGATAATATAGATAAAAAGATTCTTAATATTCTTCAGGATAAAGGAAGAATAACAAACGCAGAATTAGCCAGTAAAATCGGGCTTTCACCACCACCTGTTCTTGAAAGAGTCAGGAAACTTGAAAAATCTGGAACCATTAAGAAATATTCTGCTGTTGTAGACCCGAAAAAAATAAACAAAGGAACATTAACGCTTGTAGCAATTTCTCTTTCTCTTCATCAGGAAAAAGCAATTGAAGAATTCATCGAAACCATCAAGGAGTGGCACGAAGTCCTTGAATGCTATCATGTAACAGGAGACGATGATTACATCCTGAAAGTCGCAGTAAAGGATATTGAATCATACGAGAATTTCCTGATGCATAAGTTAGTCCGATTACCAGGAGTCAGTAAAATACGAACATCAATCGTCCTTTCTACCATCAAAGATAACAGTAAAATTCTGGTAGAATAAGATTTTAATCCATAAGGGGGAATATGCTATGAACCTATCAAATTATAGCCCGGGTGTTCAGAAATATATAGAAATAGGAGATAAGATAAAGCAAAAACAACGTCATCTTATCGAAAGCAGGAAAAAATTAAAATTCGATACAATAGCAGTTCACGGACTGTACTCAATAGAAGAAGCACTGGAAAACAATCAGGGAGCAGTTATTGAACCTCTTTATTTAAGCACTTCCCAGGCTTATAGAGACGCAGATGAGATGGAAGCTGCTCTTGCATATTTAATGCCAACCTGGAGTTATACCAGAATTGCTAACCCTACTACATATTATCTTGAATGGACTTTGGCATTACTTGAAGGTTATCAAACAGGTTGTGACACATCTTGTGTTATTACATCATCTGGAATGTCTGCCATTACGTCTGCAATTGACCCTTTTATTGTAAAACAAAAATCAGGGGAAGAAAAAATAAATATTGTTGCTACCTGCCAGGTATATGGAGGAACTTTTCAGTTATTTACAGTTCGAAAAATGCAGGAAAGAGGAGTAGAAATAAGATGGATACTTCACCCTGATGATATGGATGAATGGAAATCCAAGATTGATGAAAATACAAGGCTCCTTTACGGTGAAGCACCAAGTAACCCCCAGCAGTCATTTTTTGATATCGAGGAAGTAGCAAAAATAGCACATCAATTCGAAATTCCCCTTATTCTGGACTCCACCTGCGCCACACCTGCTCTAATGAGGCCAATTCAATATGGGGCTGACATTGTTGTTCATTCCACAACAAAATCATTAACTACTGGTGGTTTAGCTGTTGGTGGTGCAATACTTAGTAAAAAACCAATTACAACAAAAATAAAAAATGACAACCCTCTATTCAAAGAAAACTTTGCAGAATACGTGAAATTTCTTCCCTATAGAGATAATGGGCCGGCAGCTTCTCCTTTCAACGCATTAATGACTTTAAACGATCTCAGGACTCTTCGTTTAAAGATGGATTTTTTAAGCAGAAACACGATGAAAGTAGCAGAATTTCTTCAGAGTCATCCAGCGGTTTATCAGGTTGATTACCTTGGATTGGAAAGTCATCCTCTTCATAAAATTGCAAAAAAATATATGAAACTTGTTGACTCAGATGACGGTAAAGGAAATCCTGTGAACAGATACGGTCATCTTATGTCTTTCAGGATTGATGGTCCTCCGGAAAATGCAAGAAAAGTTCTAAACAGTTTTAAAATAATATGGAGAGCAACTGACCTCGGTAGAATAAAGTCTCTTGCAACAATACCGGCTATTTCAACCCACCAGCAACAGGGTGAAGAAGCAAGGCAAATGGCGGATATTCCACCTCAATTAATCAGACTCTGTGTGGGCGCAGAGCATTATGAGGATATTATTGCTGACCTTGAACAGGCTCTTTCAAAAATTTAACTTTGCCTTTTTGATTAATATTTATTAAAATATATTATATGGAATTAAATAAAAA
Source organism: Candidatus Zhuqueibacterota bacterium (assembly GCA_003644825.1). Taxonomy (GTDB): domain Bacteria; phylum SM23-31; class SM23-31; order B21-G16; family B21-G16; genus B21-G16. The sequence goes on from QNDJ01000349.1 coordinate 2,675, forward strand.
ATCTTTTTATTTCGAAAATGGAGAACCAGGAATATTACTTTTACATGGTCTTACTGGAAGCCCTTCAGAAATGTATGAACTGGGAAGATTCTTATCTGATAAAGGGTTTACTGTTCTCTGTCCGTTACTACCGGGGCATAGCACAACACCTGAAGACCTCAATAATAGAAAATGGCAAGAATGGTACATATCCGCAATAGAAAGCCTTGCAACACTAAAAAACAAATGCAAAAAGGTTTTTGCCTGTGGATTATCATTAGGAGGTTCTATATCATTACATCTTGCAGCACATTACAAACTGGAGGGGGTAATTATACTGGCTGCTCCTGTAAAATTCAGTCAAAAAAAACTATTATTTTTTATCTCAATTACAAGAAAATTTATTAAATGTAAGAAGAAAAAAAAGAACCCTGAAGGATTAACTGAAAGGTTCTCCTATAATTGCTATCCACTGAACTCCATTTTTGAAATGAACAAATTTTTGAACCATCTTTATGATGACTTACCGGATATACAAACTCCTCTCTTACTCATATATTCAAAAAAAGATAGAACAACCTCAATAAATAATGCAAAAAC
>QNDJ01000350.1 GCA_003644825.1 Candidatus Zhuqueibacterota bacterium
TTCAGAAAGAATTTTAAGTATTTGTTTTTTATAATTTTGTTTTTGTTTATTTTTTGTGAGCAGGAGCAAATAAAAATTGACCCTCTGGCGCTTTCAAAGTTTCTTGAATTGAATGAGGGACAGAAAGCAGAACTAATTCCTGTTTTTGAACAGGTAAAACAAATCTTCAATGAATATTACAGAAATAAGAACCTGAAAGAAAATACCAATAAAAAAAATGTTGTCTCTGAAATAGATGAGGACTGGATTAATACCCTTGATAAAGTATTTTTACTGATAAAGGATATTCCTGAAAAGCTAAATTCGAGGCAGAAACTCTTGTGGAGTAGAACAAAACTATACCGCCTTTTCATTTATGAGAGAAGTGAAATTATTAGAAAAATAATGAGTAAAAACAAAGAAAGATTCAGGGTTGAAGTAAAACCCACACTTGACCCTGAATTTTATATCAAAGGTTTTAAGGGGAATAAAGATTTGTATAGAAAATGGACTGTTACTTTTGGCAGTGGGCAGGGGCTTTATTATAGAAGAGTGGACATAGCATCTGTTAAGAAAAAAGGAAGGTATACTTTTCCAATTACAGTAGTTGCCACACTTGTAGACCCTGAAATTATGGAGTATGAATTCAGAAATAAATATCCTGACAGAAGAAATGAATGGGATATTTTGAGAAAAAAATATTTGTCTGAAATAAACCCGGATAATGATGTTCTTGTAAGGGTTTCTTTATTTACTTCACTTCATCCAAAGTTTGTTGATATTAAAAACTGGATAGTTTACCTTGAGGATAACAATAACAGGCAGATAGAACCTGAAAAAGTTGTTGAAAGGAAAGAACCCTGGAAATATTATGAACCTGAAGTTAAAATACCTGAATTTGCAAAAGGAAGAACTTTAAGGGGGCTTGAACCGAATCGTCAATTCCAGCGGGGTGGTGAGTTACCCCTTAAAAGTAATGTGAAAATGGAAAATTACAGTAGTTATTATCTTCTTTACTTTCCCTCGGTTTTTAACGGAAGCAGGGTCATTGGCGATAATGTGGAATTCCTTAAGCTTGTATTTTTGAAAGATATAGGAAGCAATGAAAAGGCAGAGGGTATCTGGATTTTTGTAAAAAAGTAGAATTAAAAAATAAAAAACAGGATGGAAATAAATCCAGAAGAACCGATTGAATTTCCCATTTCTGATGAAATAGACCTTCATACATTTTCTCCATCAGAGACACGTTCAGCTGTTAATGAGTATCTTTATGAGTGTCAGAAAAGGGGAATTTATGAAGTAAGAATAATACACGGTAAAGGCAAAGGAATCCAGAAAAATATAATCCGTACTCTTTTGAACGAACATCCTCTTGTAATTACCTTCAGAGATGCACCACCTATTTCAGGCGGCTGGGGCGCTACTATAGTGGAATTAAAAAGAAAAGATATGGAAGAATAAAAATCAGTAATATAGGGAATTATTATGTATAGACCAGAAAGTTCAATTATAGATAACAGTAAATTAAAACTTTTTGAAGAACTGGATAAGATTCTAAGAGAACAGAGTTCACTGGATGTAGCCTGTGCATATTTCAATATAGCCGGGTTCCAGCTAATTAAAGATGCCCTGGCTGGAACAGAAAAATTCAGACTTTTGATGGGAAAAACCCCGGCAATTGACGAAAAGAAACCAGATATTTTTCAGCCTGAGGAGTTTTATAAAGAAAATTTGCGAAAAGACCTGGAAAAAGAAATATTTGAGAGAGATAAAAAAGAAGCTGTTGTATCTTTAATTGAGCTTTTAAAGAATGATGCCTGGGAAGTCAGGCTTTTTAATAAGGGATTTTTACACGGTAAAGCTTACATTTTTGATAAACTTGTTATTGTGGGTTCAAGTAATTTCACTTATGCTGGTTTTACTTCCAACACAGAGCTCAATGCTGTTCTTGATGAAGCGTATGCCAGATATATTAGAGAAGAATGGTTTGAAAAAATGTGGAATGAATCCAGAGATTTTAAAGAGGAATTGATAAAAATTTTAGATGAGTCTAAATTTGGAACAAAGGAATATCCACCCTTTTATATCTTCATAAAATCACTGTATGAACTGCAGAAGAAAGATATTCTTTTCGAACATGAAACGCCATCAATATTGCCACCAAGTGAAGTTGACCTGGCTAATTTTCAGGATGATGCTGTTAAAAGGATATATTCGAGATTGAAAGCATATAATGGGGTTCTGATTGCTGATTCTGTTGGGCTTGGAAAAACCTGGATTGCCAAGAAAGTTATAGAGGACTTCGGTTTTTACCGGCGAAGGCGGTTTGTTGTGGTTTGCCCTGCGTCTGTGGATGAAACCTTATGGAGGCCCGAACTTAAAAGCATAGGTTTATCTGAAAATATTATTCATCAGGAAGAACTTGGAAGAGAAGATTTCAATTTTGATGATTTAGAGAGAAAACTGAACTTCAAACTAACTGATATATCTCTTATTGTGGTTGATGAATCCCATAATTTCAGGAATCCTTTTTCTAACAGATATGAAAACCTGTTTACGTTTATTGAAAAAGCAGGAGAAAAGCAAAAACCGAAAGTTTTGTTTCTTACAGCTACACCAATGAATAATACTCACTGGGACCTTTATTTTCAACTGATGTTGATTGCTCAGAATAACAGGAGAATATTTTTAAAAGAGGGGATTTTTAATATTGAAGATAGATTTAAAAAAGCTGATAAGGGTGATATTTCCCAGTTGGCGGATATTCTGCAGATTATTTCAATACGAAGAACAAGGCAGTATATAAAAAATAATTACCCTGATGCAAAATATAAAGATGAAAAAGGAAAATGGATTGATATAAAATTTCCAGAAAGAAAACTTACTGAAATATATTACAGCCTGGATGAAACATATCAGGGGCTTTATTATCAGATTGCCGAAAAAATAGAAAAAGAGCTTAACCTTGCCTATTACAGGCTTGAAGAATACAGAATAACAGGGAAAAGAGACGAAATGGAACTGGGAAGAATGAAAGCATTAGGTGGAATTTTACAAACACTTCTATTGAAACGGTTGGAAAGCAGTGTAGAAGCTTTTAGAAAAAGTATTCAAACACAGATAGATTTTCTATCCCATTTCAAAGATGTATTTAAGAAAGGGATGGTTTTAAGAAGAAAGTTTTATAATAAATACATTACTTATCTTGAGGAAGAATTTCAGGAACCTGATAGTATTATTGAAGAACTTAAAAAGAACCTTAAAAA
>QNDJ01000351.1 GCA_003644825.1 Candidatus Zhuqueibacterota bacterium
GTTTATTTAAGTTCTTTTTCTGAAGGTTCTTTTATTTTCTATATTCCCATACTTGCTTCAAAGCTCTTTTTATCAAAGGCGTGTTTTAGAGCTTCTTCCTTATCGACGAGTCCTTCAGTAACGAGCTTTTTGAGGGCTTGATCCATACTCTGCATACCTATAGCCTGACCGGTCTGTATCATAGATGGAATCTGGAAAGTTTTTCCTTCTCTGATGAGATTTCTGATTGCAGGTGTACCAAGCATTACCTCAAGGGCTGCACATCTGCCTTTCTTGTCTTTTCTTCTTAATAACTTTTGAGCGATTACCCCTTCGATAGATTCTGCAAACATAGCCCTTATTTGAGCCTGTTGCTCCGGAGGAAATACATCAATAACTCTGTCAACCGTTTTTGCCGCACTCGATGTATGCAGAGTCCCAAAAACAAGGTGTCCCGTTTCAGCCGCAGTTATTGCCAGCGAAATTGTTTCAAGGTCTCGCATCTCTCCAACAAGAACAACATCCGGGTCCTCTCTTAGTGCACTCCTCAAAGCATTGGCAAAAGAATGGGTGTTTGTTCCAAGCTCTCTCTGATTAACAAGACACATATGACTCTCATGAACAAACTCTATAGGATCCTCAATCGTGATAATATGTCCTCTTTTGTTTTTATTGATGTAATCAATAATAGCAGCAAGGGTGGTAGATTTTCCACTTCCGGTGGGTCCAGTAACAAGAACGAGCCCTTTCTCTTTCATTGCAAGGTCCTTGAGTATCTCAGGAAGATTTAACTCTTCAAAAGTCAATACCCTTGTTGGTATTGTTCTAAAAACAGCAGCCTCTCCCTTTTTTTGCTGGAATACATTTACTCTAAATCTGGCTATACCACCGAGTTCTCTTGAAAAATCGAGTTCTTTTCGTTCTTCAAAAATCTTTTTTTGTTCATCATCAATAATATCATAAATCATATGATGAATTTCTTCCGGAGTTAACATAGGAATATTTAACTTTCTCATTTCCCCGTGAACACGAATCATAACGGGGGAACCAGCACTCAGATGAAGATCCGAACCACCAGCCTTTTTTGTAAAAGTTAATAGTTCTGTTATGTCCATTTGTAATACCTATACATATTCGTTTTCATTACACTTACATATATTAACAATTTTCTCGTTGAATTTCCAGGCACCATTTTTCCCTGTTCTTCTGGAAATAATAATCTTTGTTGGAACATACACTTCTTTACATTTTGGGCATTTAACACCAAAAGTCATTGATGCTTTTGCTGCCTTCTGGGCAAATGATGTTTTCCTAGCCATAGAATAATCCTCCAATCTTAGCTTGTATAATCTATTATAACTTTTCGTAAGTAACTACTCTATTTCTCCCTTCTGCTTTAGCCTGATACAATGCTTTATCCGCCTGAGCTACAAGCTCATCTTCACTTTTAACACCTGTGGAATATTCTGATATTCCAATACTAACAGTTACAGAATAAGTTCCACCCTGATATGAAATTCTCAATTTTTCAATGTTTCTTCTTATTCTTTCTGCAGATAAATAAGCTTCATCCATCACTGTCTCTATAAGAATTATGGCAAACTCCTCACCTCCATATCGAGCAACAAAATCTATACTTCTAATTGAAGTCTTAATAGTATCTGCTATATTCTTTAGAATATTATCTCCTACAAGATGACCATACCTGTCATTGAAATCTTTGAAATGGTCTATATCAAGCATCAGTAAGGAAAATTTCAGATTATATCTTTTTGCTCTTTCTATTTCTTCTGCAAGTTTTTTCCTGAAATGTCTGTAGTTATTTACACCTGTTAAACCATCTGTAGTAGCCAGGTTCTCCAGTTGATTGTATATCATACTTCTATCCAGAGCTATACCAATATTATTTGCAAGTAGAGAAAGGATTTTCTCATGTCTATCAGTATATAAGTTTGGTTTTCTGCTTTCCACAGATATTACTCCAAGGCACCTGTTATGATAACTTATCGGAGCAGCTACAAAAGACCTCAGTTCATGATTGGATTTTTCTTTAATTGTATACCGCGGAATAAAGTAATCCCCCTTTTCAAGGTCAGAAACAAGAATAGACTTATTCTTTCTTATCACCCAGCCATTTAATCCTTCCTCTATTGAAAACTTATAATTTTCAACAAACTCATCTGTTTGACCAACAACCTTTTTTATAATAGCATTTCCACTCTCATCTTCGATGAAGGATATTGATATTCTATCATAATTGAAAATCTTTTTCAGAATATCTATGAGTATGTCTATTATTTCATCAAAACCAAGATTAGAATTGAGTTTCTTACTTATCTCATAAAAAGCAGAAAATAAACTTAAACTGTTTTCATATTCATAAATATTATTATAATTTAAAATTGTTGAAGTTATTATATCTGCATAGGATTCGATTATGTTTTTATCGTTTTCATCGAAATCTTTTTTCACTTTTCTATCGAGAAATATACAACCTATTACTTCGCCCGAAATAAAAATAGGAGTAACAAGAACAGAAACTATATTTTCTTCAGATTTATAAACTATTTTTTCATACTCTTTTACTTTTTCTTCCTGAAAAATAATTGTTTTTTCACACTCAAATATAATATTACTAAAATCTTCATTCGGAGAAAAATACAGCTCAGATTTTAGTGAATCATTTCTACCAACATAAGTCTTGATAACAAGTTCATTCTTCTCCTGATCAAAAAGACCAAGAAGAACAGAATTTGCACTAAAGGATTCCTGAATTACCTTCAGGATTCTTTTAATATAGTTTTCAAATTCTTTTTCAGTATCAAACTTTTTTTCTCTGCAGTAGTGGTCAGCAAACTTCTGAATTATCTCAATATCTTTCTCAACTTTCTCAGGCAATTCTTTTTCATCCTTTTCAGGAATTTCTTCCCCTTTAGACCTTAACAAAATAAAAACAGAAAAGATGATTATTATTAATATTCTTAAAGTTCCAATTAAAAATCTATTTTCTATTCCAAAAGGGAAGAATCCATAAAATGCAAGTAATGTAAAAATAAACAGAGCTAATCTATCATCAATATTAGAAACTCTTTTTAGGATAAAATATTTTTTTTTAGATTTATTCATCCCCCTTTTTCACCTCTTGTAGCTTTGTATCCTTTTAAATAAGCTTTTGCAAGCTCTACATAAACTTCAGCATTCATCCGAATTCTTTTTTTATGAAGTTCTGTTACACTATTTTTTATTTTTCCGGGCACTCCAAGAA
>QNDJ01000352.1 GCA_003644825.1 Candidatus Zhuqueibacterota bacterium
ATAATTTACATTTTTGATTTCTGATTGTCAAGTAAATTGCTTTATTTTTTAAATTGATTTCCCTTGCTAATTTATATCTCTTATATTAAATTTAAAACTTAAATTATAATTTCAGGAACATAATTGTTTGTATTATTAATATATTTACTGTTTTTCCTTTTTTATCTTACCTTTGAGATACTTCTGCTGAGCAAATGGAGGCAATTTATCCCGCTTGTAATATGTGTAACGGGTACAAGAGGAAAATCCAGTGTAACAAGGTTAATTGCATCTGTTTTAAGAGAATCCGGTAGAAAAGTACTGGCAAAAACGACAGGTTCCCAGGCAAGATACATTTTACCCGACGGTAGCGAGGTTGATTTCCCACGATGGAATAATCCTTCAGTAATAGAACAAAAAAAAGTTCTTAAAAAGGCTTTTGCTTTAAAGGTGGATTGTGTTGTAACAGAAATAATGAGTATCAAGCCCGAAAATCACTATATCGAAGTCCAGAAAATTCTTAAACCTGATATTATTGTTATTACAAATGTTCGCTGTGACCATATTGAAGAGATGGGTAAAACGAAAGAAGATATTGCTTCAGTTATTTCTCTTGATATTAAAGAAAAGGCAAAGATATTTATTCCTGAAAAGGAATGTAAATCCCCATTTATTTCTGCAGTGAAATGTACCGGAAGCGAATTAATTAAGGTTAATAGTGGTGTTTCTTCATACATTTTAAATCTTAATGATAATCTGGTTAAAAATGAATTTCAGGACAATATTGATATAACTTATAGTGTTTGTAAGGAGATAGGGATTGAACCTGAGGTTATATTTCAAGGAATTTCTAATGCACAGCCTGATATAGGTAGATTAAAAGTATGGAGATATCAGTATCCAGAAACAAAAAAAATATGTTATTTTGTAAATGGTTTTGCGGCAAATGACCCGGAATCCACTTATCTGGTTGTAAAGAAAGTTATGGGAATATTGCCTTTTACAGGTAATAAGATTATAGGGTTACTAAACTTACGTGAGGATAGAGGGGACAGGACTCTGCAGTGGATTGATGCTGTAAATTCAGGAAAATTTGACTTTTTTAAGAAAATTTATGTTACAGGCAGGCATTCAAAGGTTTTCAAAAGAAAGATTAAGCGTAAAGAAGGCTTGATTATTACTCTGGGAAAGATGACACCTGATAAAATTACTGAAAATATTATATATAATTCTGAAGCTCAATCTGTTATATTTGGTTTTGGCAATATGGGTGGTACAGGAAAGTATATTGTTGAATACTGGAGCAAAATAGGAACTCAGTATGAGCTATGAAATTTCTTTTCTGGGCTTATTAATTTCTTTAGTTTTTACCGGTATAACAGGTTTGTATCCTGGGGGTATAATTGTTCCAAGTTATTTAGTTCTTTTTATTGATCAACCTGCTCGAATTGCTGGAACTTTAGTTGCATCTTTTCTGACTCTTTTATGTTTCAGGTTTGCATCGAGATTTTTTATTATTTTTGGAAGAAGAAGATTTGTTTTTATGATTCTTTTAGGTGGAATATGGAGTTTATTGTGGTATCAGCTTTTTCCTTTTATATTTCCATTATCTCTTGAATTCAGAGTAATAGGATGGGTTATACCCGGCCTCATTGCAAATAATTTTGAAAGACAGGGCCTGGTAGTAACAACTGCCTCTCTTGTAACAGTTATAGTTATAGTATATTTTATCTGGAAAATGGTTTTTACATTATAAATAGAGGTGAAAACAATTTATAAAGTAAAGAATCAAAAGAATTCCCGTTTTATTATCATTGCAGGAATTGTAAGCCTGATAGCTTATATTACAGTTTTGTTATTTCCCTCAAAAGAACCTTTACCGTGCTTACCAACAGCGGAAAAAGCAGCAAAAATAATGAAAAAATCAATTTTCTTTGTTAGCGATTATTGTAAAAAGAAGAATATAAAAATAGATGAAAAAATTGACCCGAATCACACCGGTCTAATTGGGCCTGAATATACCCCACTTGTAACTACTCTTGGTAATCTTGAAGCTAAAAGGACAACAACAAATCCTGTTTTTGCTGGTCTTTTAGTTCATCTTCTTCAGAAAGCAGGTGTTGTTCCAGGTGATACAATAGCGGTTGGTTGTTCTGGTTCTTTTCCAGCTCTGATGATTGCTATTCTTTCAGCAGCAAGAGCAATGAGTATACATCCTGTAGTGATTATTTCTCTTGGAGCATCATCTTATGGAGCAACGAACGTAGATTTTAATTTATTGCATATATATAAATTACTGCTGGATAAAAATGTTTTTGATGTTCCGCCCGCAGCCGTTTCTCTGGGAGGTGAAGCTGACATCGGGAAGAATTTTGACCCTCTGGTAAAAGAAAAATTAATAAAGCAAATTCAGAAAAGCGGGGTGAATTTTCTGTATGAGCCAGACCTTCGGAGAAATGTTATAAAGAGGATGAAGATTTATACTAACAATTTTTCAGGGAATAGAATATCGGCGTTTGTTAATGCAGGTGGAAGTCAGGCAAATCTCGGAACAAGTAACCTTGTTTTAAAGCTAAAACCGGGTTTAAATCGAAAAATATCGATTCCACCAGAAAAAGATAGAGGAGTAATTTTTGAAATGGCTATCAGAAAAATTCCAATAATACACTTGCTTTTTATAAAAGGACTTGTAACAAAATATGGTATACCATGGGACCCAGTTCAAATATCAGGTAATTTCAATAAGATTACATATAGTTTTTGTTTTAAAACGAACAATCTTTTTTTCTGGATAGCTGGAATCTATTTTTTTCTTTTAATCCTTATATTTATTGCAGGATATAAAAATAAAATAAATATTTTGAGTAAATAAAAAAATTTGTTAAATTAACCTGAAATTTAACTTACAGTATTGTTTAATATTAAAATGAGTAAAAGATATAGAAAACCACCTATAATAGAAGCATTATGTGAATTTCAGTTTATTTCTAAAAATAGATGGGATTTAACTGTTCCTGGTCTAATTTATGAGAAAGTAAGAACTAAATTTCCAGATAAAAAGGAGCGACAGGGATTAGATTTTATATTCAAAACAACTAAAAAAGGGATACTTCATAAAGTAGAGCCATCACCACCCAGAATTCAATTTTATAAGAAAGATAGAACTGCATTGATTCAAATAGCTAAAGACCTTCTTGTAATAAATCAATTAAAACCTTATCCATCCTGGTCTAAATTTAAACAATTAATTATAG
>QNDJ01000353.1 GCA_003644825.1 Candidatus Zhuqueibacterota bacterium
CATATTTTTTTCTCCATTATTAATGACATATTTACGAAAGTTTAAATTACTATTTTTTATTATGGGAATAAATACCCCTTTTTATTTTAATTGTTTTTTAGAATTTTTAATAAATTAAGTATGAATATACCACTCCATTTACTGTTTGATATACTTACATATATTCTTCAGGAGTGGTATATTTGGTAATATTAAACTAATTAAAAAGTAAAAGAGTTCAAGTTGTAATTTTATTTTTCAAATCTTCTAAATTTTAAGAATCTGTCGAAGAAACGTTTGGCTTCATTATAAGTTTGTATCCATCTATTATGTCGTAGAAATCCGTGGACTTCATCGGGATAAATCAGGGTTTCGATGTGAGCTTTACCTTCTTTTCTCAGTCTTTGAACAAGGTCAGTGGTCTGAATAAAATCAACATTTCTATCATCATCACCATGAATAAAAAGACAGGGTGAATACCAGAACTGAACATCAGCAACAGGAGATGATTTATATGCCATAAGCATAAGTTCATCGCCATATATACCCCAGCCGCCCCCGTTTCTTCTTCTTGCTCTTAAAGACCAGTCGTGAACTCCGTGGAGGTCTACACCGGCGGCAAAAAGTTCTGAATCTCTTGCAAGACCCAGAGCTGTAAGATAACCGCCATAAGACCCGCCCCAGAGTCCGATTTTTCTCGGGTCAACTTCAGGCCTGCTCTGAAGGTATTTTCCTGCTGCAACTATATCCTGATACTCTGAAGCACCTCTTGGTCCCTGATTTGGTGCCTCTCTGAAACCTCTTCCGTAGCCTATGCCTGATCTGTAGTTTACTGATAAAACAACATAACCATTACTACAGAGGAATTGATTCATTCCATAAGCATTGTGATAGTATCCTCTGTAATGCCAGCCAAGTAACATCTGCCTGATGGGCCCCCCATGCATAAAGATAACGGCAGGTCTTTTATCACCAGGTTTTGCGTCTTTTGGTAAAAATAACTGGCAGTGAATTTTGAAACCATCAGGTGCTTTTATTATTACCTGTTCAGGAGTAACAAGTTCATTCATTGGGAAAGATTCGGGAAAAACCTCTTTTGCTATTAATCGAGGAGTACCACCTGTTCTTTTTATGACAGCAGGTGCAGCAGGCTGTTTTGCTGTTGAGCATAAAAACACAAGGTCATCCCCCTCGGCAGGTGTTACGGGGTTCCATTCAATACCCGTTCCATTGGTTAGTTGTTTTGGTTCTCCTCCATAAACAGAAACAGACCATAGATGACGGCGGTCAATATCCCCTTTATTTGAATTAAAGAAAATTGTTTTACGGTCAGGTGAGAGAACGGCATACTCTACTTCATAGTTACCGGGAGTAAGGCAGGTTTCTTTGCCTCTATAAACTGGAACTGAATAGAGATGCATCCAGCCCTCATGTTCTGAATAGAAAACAAGCCGGTTTCCTGCTGCCCAGAAAAGAGATTGAGCAGGATAATACTGGGCAAAACCACCACTTGAATCAGGTGATGACCATACCACCCTGGCTTTTCCTGTTTCTACATTTGCAACCATAAATGAAAAAGGATAACCTCCACCCCGGGTTCTTCTTGGGTCTGCCATAGAACCAGGAATTCTTATAAAAGCTATGTGAGTACCATCCGGTGACCATACAGGATGACTGTCTCTATCTACAGTCGGGGAAATCCATTTTATTGACTGGTTCTTAAAGTCATATATTCCGATGAAACTGTGGTCCTCTCTGTAACTTACGAAAGCAAGCTTCGAACCATCCGGTGACCATACATAGGAACTATTTCTGCCTCTTGCTTCAAATAATAACTTTGCCTGTTGAGAACTATCAATCGGTGAAATAAATATTTTTCCTCTTATACTAAAAACAACCTTATCTCCTGCAGGTGAAACAGCAGGATAAGACCCTTTACCCAACAGCCAGGGTTCACCTCCATCAACTTTAACAGCCCATACTGACTGGGGAATTACTTTAATAGCACTGGTAGGGTTTGGAAATTCTCCCTGTCTGTTAGCAGAACCATTATAAACGTACACTATGGTTGAGCCATCAGGGCTGAAAGTTAACTGACCAACTTCAATTCCATCATCTTTATCGTAATGGGTTATCTGACGGGGATAATACTCCGGACCATCTGCTACCCAGATGTTTCTTTTACCCCTGTCATTAAATACCCAGGCTACCCTGTTTCCTGTCGGTGCTGCTATCAGTGAAGATGGGAATGGAACACTTAAAATGTCCTTGATATAAAGAGATTGTCCAAAACATATAGAAGATAACAGGATTAATGAAAGAACTAAAATTAAAATTGATTTTTTCATCGGTGTTCTCCTTATCTGTGATATTAGAGTTGAAAAATCGAAGAGATAAAATTGATATTTTTATTTTTAATTAGTCAATACAAAATATAAAATAATTCAATTAAATACAATAGTAGAAATAACGATTTTTCAATTTAAACAGAAAATTTCTGAACATCAATTTAAAAAAGATTTTTATTGACAGAGACTTATTTGTGTTTTATATTTTAATGAACAAAAATACTAATTTAGTTTTTTTGTATTATAAATATGGAAAAGAAAAACGCAATTATAAATTCAGCCCGGATTTTGTTTGCCCGATATGGATACAATAAAACCAGTGTTGACGAAATCGCTCGAAAATCTCACATCGCAAAAAGCACAATTTATAGTTATTTCAGGTCTAAAGAGGATATTTTTAAAGAAGTAATTTATCAGGAAAGTAGAATTCTTTATGAAGAGATAAATAATGCGATTTGTAAAGAGTCTAATCCCAGTGAGAAATTAAGAGCTTATGTTATTACAAAAATGAAATACCTTAAGAAAATGGTAAATTACTACAGTACTCTTAAAGATGAGTACTGGGAGCACTATTCTTTTATCGAAAAAATAAGAAGAAAGAGCACCAGAGAAGAATTAAAAATTGTTAAGGCAATTTTAAAAGAAGGAGTAAGTAGAGGGGATTTTACCATAAAAGATGTTAATTTGACTTCTTTTGCCATTGTTACTGCAGTTAAAGGACTGGAATACCAGTGGGCAGTAGATTTTGAAATGTCGAAAATTCATAAGAATATTGATTATTTACTGGATGTGTTATTCAATGGAATCAAAAAAAGATGATTTTTTGATTTTACCAATTGAAATACTTATTTAATCTGTATGTGAAATATTTTATCAGACCAATTCAGGAA
>QNDJ01000354.1 GCA_003644825.1 Candidatus Zhuqueibacterota bacterium
AGCCCCATACGGGTCGAAGCAATCTTGTATAAATAGAACGGGCAAGGATGCCCATTCTACAGATGTAACATATCAAAGATCGTAGGTCAGGCATCCCTGCCTGACCTGTTATATATCACTTCTGATGGAGCTCAATATCTTCTTGAATTTCTTATTCTACAGCTCGGGCATCCCTGTCCGAGCAATTGAGTGTACATATTGTTCCTATCAGAGCTCTCGATTAAAATCATACCTGTCATTGCGAGCCTGTAAGAGCGAAGCAATCTCTTTATTATGCGAAAACTATTCCCGATTGATCACTCATTTTATGGGTATGATATAACCAGAACCGTAGGTCAGGCATCCTTGCCTGACCTATTATATATAATCGCTACTATTGGAGCTTTTATTATTATTAGAAATGCATGTAATAATGAACTTATGAAACAGGGAATAAAAATATCTAAAAAATATAAAAAAGATTGCCACGCCCCGTATGGTGCTCGCAATGACAGTTAGTGTTTTACTCACATTAATTATGAAATTAAAACAATAAAGAGAGAAGAACTCAAGCTACAAAAACTCTATTTATAAGTAGAAATTATTTAAATCACTTCAATCTAAGAAAAACAATTAAATATTTTTTACAAAAAGATTTATTTATTAATTTGAAGATACATAATACCCCTGTGTAATTGGTTAAAATCTACCCATATTAAAACTCAACTATCAGTACATCATCTTTCTGCATTTTAAGAATTTTTGAAAAAATCACTGTACAGCTTTTATCCTCAGTTTTTATTTCAAATTCCAGCTCCTGATTATTTAATTTAACTTTAGCATTTTTTGGTAACTTTCTCAGGTTATTCAGGGTAAATTGTTTTATATTAAGTTCACCATACTCTATAATTAAGGAGCTTTTTAAATTATCATTTTGAACAGATTCTTTAAATTTTCCCCATCCTGAACCTGCTGACCAGAAACACTGGAAATCTTCCCTGTTGATTCTTGGTCCGAAAGTTATACTTTTTTCAATTCCATCATAATGAGCACCTGAGAGGGCAAGAAGTAATGACCAGGAAGACATAGCCCTTGCATAATGATGACCGCATTCAACCTCGTCCCAGGGGTTACGTCGTAGCCCATCGTACCTATCTCTAACACCTTTTACAATTGATAACCCTTCCTTTAACCAGCCTTCATATATTAAATGGGCTGCAACCTGATATTCGATTCCTGTCCAGACTTCATCGCTGTACACAAAGGGAAGCTTTGGCCGTTTACCGAAAGGCCAGGTGCAAAGAAGAAGACCCGCATCATCATTAAGAGCATATACTCTCTGCACATTACTGAAATCACCAATATGACGTCTCCAGTTATAATCAAAGATTGACTTAACCGCTTTTTTTGTGTGCTCCGGGCTTAAAAGGTTTCCCAATCCCGATACATAAGCAAACCATTGACCAAGTAGCTGGTCGGAGAGACATCCTTCGCCGTACTGATACTTTGGTATTACTTCTCCTTTTTCCAGTGATACTTTTTTTCCACCGGGTGGTTGTTTGCAGGCACACCTTATATTTTCAGGTGTTCTCAACCGTTCGGGGACTTCTATACCTGGCATAACTTTAACCTTCTGTATAAAATATGAACCATTCCATAATTCTGAATCATAAATTCTGCTTCCTTTCTTATACAAAGATAAATATTCATTAGCTTTTTCCGTTTCACCGAGTGCTCTTGCCATTTCAGAGGCAGCTTTCAAAGCACCAAGATATAATGAACCCATCATTGTGTTTGGCCCATAGAACTCAATATCATAAGTGTTATGCTGTTCACCTTCCATAACCCCATCTTTATTCGGGTCCCACCCTTTTTCCTTTGTCCAGGCATATTCAAGAGCCTTTTTTACTCCAGGCCAGATTGTTCTGAGCCATTCTGTATCACCTGAAAATTTCCATTCTCTATATGCTTTCATTACACATCCCATCTGTCCATCGGCAGCTGGTTTATACTTCCAGTGATAAGGTCCCAGGGGGATTAATGTTCTGAAAGCCATACTGTTATCTTCCCTTATGTTATGAAGGAAATCAGTATTTCTCATACTTCTCTCAAGAGACGGGAATAAATGAGCTAGAGATTGCTCATAGTTCCATACGTGGGTGCAGTTCATAGGACAGCATCCTGCATTGTCTCCACATCCTTCAAAGGCAAAAAAGGAACCATCAGCCAGAAGCATACAGGTATTTGTACGTATTGTGGATACCTGACTGGAAACCGCATCAAGAACGTAAGACGGCAGTGAACTGCTGAAAAAGGTATCGTGCCAGAGTTTTGTTTCTTTTTCAAGCCTGTTTAAATTTTCCACTACATACTTTGCAACATCTACAGCATTACTAAACTGGTCTGCAACAAAATTTTTCATTTTTTTACCTTTTACTTCTTTTTCCCTGTTCCAGTAATTTTCTCTATTTGGAAAATACCAGGTTAAGAAGAAGGGAAATGTAACACTTCCCTGAGCGGGAATTGTAGTATAAAGAACAATTGATCCCACATCGCTTCTTCTATCAGGTGAAGGTTCAGCAAGTTTAAGCGGCGTGATTCGTCCATCATCTGCAAAATCATCCCAGAATATGTGAGCATAGTCCCACCAGCCACCACGATACCAGTGAGTCTGAACATCTATATGTTCCCAGGTTGTTACCAGTGCCATATTACCATAAGTTACATCTTCCTTCTTTAACCGCTCTGAATAAAGCTTAAGTCCTCGAAATCCGCCTTCTTCAATATATTCATTCACATTTTTACCCAGTACATTGCCACCAAAATCTACTCCATCAGTGCCTACAGGATTAAAAATTGATGCTGCAATAGAAACTTTAACAGGAGAATATGTTGGGTTCACAATTTTCCAGAAGAATATAGCTACCGGCAGAGCACTATCTTTAACATTTAATGGAATAAAAGGATTCCATACTTCCAGTTGAACTTTAACAGGAAGTTTTTTATCAATAAAATCAATCCAGGCAAATGGATATTCACCTCGAAAAACGGCTTCATCAATCCTTGCCACACCGGTAAGCTGGTTTTGAGGTGTTCCGAACCCGCCTTTGTATGGGGGAATAAGCTTTCGCTCAAGAATGCGGGCAATGGAGCCACCATTTCCAGTTTCTGCCCAGATAGCAAAAAAGGTAAAGCCTAAATCCTTGTTTTTCCCCGGTCGATTGAATATTTCCCAG
>QNDJ01000355.1 GCA_003644825.1 Candidatus Zhuqueibacterota bacterium
GAATCCCTAATAACCATCCAATAAATGTCATCATAATAACCCATAAAAGACAACCTGAAAAAGTAAATATAAAAAATATATGTGCTGGCATTTTAATAATACCGGCAGGAATGGAAATAACAGACCTCAATGTTGGAACAAGTCTGAATATAAATACTATCCACATACCATATCTGGCAAAATAGTAATCTTTTAAAACTTTTAAATGAGAATCCTTTATTAAAGTATATCTTAAAAAAGATTCTCTAATCCTTATTTTTATTAATAATTTTTCAATACTCTTACTCAATGAAATAATCCATTTTTCCCCCCATATATATGATATGAAATATAATACACCGGTACCTAAAACATTCCCGCCTGTCCCGACAATTATAACAATCAATAAATTCAAAAACCCCATCTTTGACAAAAACCCTGCTGTGCACATTATCCAATCACTTGAAGGAGTTAACAACAATCCATTACAAAACATCAATAAAAATATCCCTATTGTTCCATATCGGGTTATTATCATACTAGTGATTTCAGCAATATCTTTCATAAAATATTACGCTTAATCTTTTAAACCAGGTAAAACTGGTTTTTTCCTGAAAACACAGCGATATACACAATCCTTGTATTCCTTTACTTTATGTTCTATACGATTGATGCCGTTCGCAAGGTATCTTAACACTGCGGTTGTATGTGCAAGCCCCGCCTTACAAACCATTTTCATCCAATCACCATAAGCAGTTTCATCCGGAGCTTCTGTAGTAAGAGAAAAATAGGTAATTCTGGTACCCAGTTTTCCTGAATCAGATTTTTTAAGTTTTCTCCCCTTAAGGGCAAGATTCACAAGAATACCTTTATAAAAACATTCTCTAAAATTCTCTCTATCCTGAATTCCATATTTTCTGTATCGTTTGTACATTCTATGGTTCATTTTCATAACTTCTGGAATCGAAGTAATCGCAGTTGCAATAGAATCAAGTATTGCAAAAGATACTTTTTTATATTCAGGATACTTTTTATCATCAATCCATCTGAACCCAGGTATGAACCATCCTCGTGGAGACCACCAGCTTCTCTGTCCTCCCCTCCTGCTGCGAACCCAGGCACTATAACCGGCAAAATACTGAACCCATTCATGAGTTGGGTATCCGTGTGGATTAAGGTATATATCAGGTAACCAGGTTTCACGTAGCATTTTTCTTACTTTTGATTCAGGATAATGAGACTCACCTCTTTCCACATCTGCTCCAAGTGAACCAAGATATGCTGCATGCAGCATAAAATGAGGGTTTACTTTATGGAGTTTTACTCCAAGGCGTGCTCCATCTATATTGGTAATCGGGTGAAGTACAAGATTAACTTTTCTAAGATAATTGTTGTATACCGAGTCCGTTGCAATAAGTTCCGCTAAACGAAGTATATGACTCGTGCTGGATACCTCATTAGCGTGCTGTCGTCCGGAAATAAACAATGTCGGTTTAAGAGCATTAAGTTTTGCCTGTGATATAAACTTTGATTCGTAATGGGGTATTAAATCCATTGCAAATACAGGCTGTCCAAGAAAAGATGTAATAGTATAATATACATTTACATCCGGAAATGTATTGAGTTTTGCCATAATTTTTTCTGCTTCTTCAGGCCCGATTGGTTCGTTCCACTGCACAATCTGCTCTCCTTTATATTTATAACCGTCAGCAAATAACCTGGGGGTACGGGTATTTCGGGGGTTATTGCTACAAGGTAAATCAACAAACCTCGCATATTCCATACTATCTTCCAGTGCAATTCTAAAAAGAATATTTTCTACTCTGTCATAACTTAATTTATCTTCAAAGATTCCATTGCTATGAAGTTCTTTAAGAATATTAACCATATTTATCAATTTTGGTATTGAAATGAATGTACGATCAATCGTGCTTTCAGAAGCCCTCATTTTGAACTCTTCATATCTATCGATTGAATCATTTGCAGTAATTTCAAACATCAGTTGAGAAATACAATTTTTAAAGGGTCCAACCCGGATTCCGGTCAATCTGGATGCAGGAATTTTCAAACTGTTAATATAATACAGCAGTTTAACAGGCTCTTTATTTTTTTCTTTATATACCATTTTTATCTGAGGTATAGCTTTTCTCTTTCCAGTGAATTTAATTTTTACTTTTCCGGGTTTTCCATCGACTGGAGGTTGAATATAAGGAAGAATTCTCCCTGGAAAGTTCAATGAACCAGCACCATAACGACCACCAATTAAGTTAAACAGGGTCAGTGTCTCAAAATATATATCCTCATGTAATGCCTCAATAGAAGAAATAGCCTCTTCATCTATTCCGATTTTATAATTCGGCTCACTTAATGTTACATTTACTATGAATTCATCAAAGTAAGGTGCTCTATTAGAAGAAGGCTTTCCTTCCTGAATATCCATTACATAATCAATAATTTTTCTGTATGTAATTTTTTGTAGGTGTTCCCAGAATCTTTCAGGGTCTGTTTTTATTCTACGATTAAGAAGGATTTTATTATCAATTTCTGCAGTTACCCATCCAGTTGTTACTCGAACAGATTCATACTCAGGAAATAAATCAAAAAATGGCCGAATAACATATTTTGGATTAAATGAATCAGTGAAAATTTTATTACCACTTTTATCAAAAACTTTAATTGTATAAACTGGATTTTTCTTGTAAACCGGTCGAAAAGTAATCAAAGAATCCGGTATGTTTAATTCTCGTGAAAATACATTATCTATAGGATATATTTCCTGCAACCAGCGTGTATTTGCATAAATTGTCTGCCATTTTATTTCCTTTGAGTCTTTTAATGTATGGTATAAAATTTCAATTCTGGCAGGATTTTTGTCTCTGATTTTCGGAAGTACTTCATCATAAAGCCAGCTATAACCCTGTTTATATGCGCATAATACTACAACATCAATTGAATTATCCGGGACTCCTCTTCTTTTGAGTTTCTGTATAATTTGCTGTTTTAATTTTTTTCTGACTTCAGGAGATTCACTTACAATTACCCTGATTTTTCCATAAGAATCAGAGTTTACTTCTGGAAGAACCTCTCTGTTGAAGTATTTCCAGAAATCATCTACCTCCCAGGGAATTTCAAAATCCTCAGTAAAAATAACCCGGTTATTACCAAAACCTGAAGAGTATAACTTTATATTTACCGATGCTGAATCGAAATATTTTTTTATAAGTTCATATATAA
>QNDJ01000356.1 GCA_003644825.1 Candidatus Zhuqueibacterota bacterium
AATAAAAGGTGTGATAATAGCAGATAATTCTATAACCAATCAAAAGATTGAAGAATATGATGTTAAGTTACTCGAGATATTTGCAGACCAGGCAGCTCTGGCTATTGATAATGCCCAGTTAAGGGAAAAGTTAAGAATTAGATTACAGGAGCTGGAACAGGCATATAATACTCTCCAGGAAAGTCAGAGAAGACTTGTAGAAAGAGAAAAACTGGCTTCACTGGGTGAAATGGTGGCAAAAATTGCCCACGAGATCAGAAATCCGCTGGTTTCAATAGGTGGGTTTGCAAGGAATCTTCTTAAAAGTATGCCACCTGACGATAAAAATAGATTGTATATAGATATTATTGGAAAAGAGGCTCTGAGACTTGAAGATATACTAAGTAATATATTGAATTATACAAGATTGTTTGAACCTAAAAAAGTAAGAGTAAAATAAAAGAAGTTATTGACAGAACTGTTTTATCTTTAATGAATGAAATAGAAGGAAATAATATATCGTTAACAGTTAATACGAATGATAATTTAGAACTTGAGATTGACCCGAATCAGATCAGTCAGGTTTTTTCTAATCTTATAAGGAATGCGATTCAATCAATGCCAGAAGGTGGTAATTTGACAATTAACTGTGAGAAAGAAGGTCATTCCTGTAATATCAGTTTTATTGATACTGGTGTCGGAATTAATGAAGAAGATATTGATAAACTTTATATTCCTTTTTATACCACAAGAACACAGGGTATCGGGTTAGGGCTTTCAATATCCCAGAAAATTATTGAAAATCATAATGGAAAAATAAAGATTGAAAGTGTACCAGGAAAAGGAAGCACTTTCAAAATAGAACTTCCATTTTAATAGTATCGTTACTGGTGGAATGACTTTGAAATAAACCAACTTTTTCACTCCTTACCGATAGTTTATAAATTACTTAAAGATACTTAAAACTGATTTAAATATTTTTCCTTCTTGATATTTATTATAAAAATTAAGATATTGAAAAATATATTTTAATTATTAAAACAATGAATAAAAAGGAAATATTGAATATAATTTGTAAATATTTAGATACAAATAAACTCCAGAAAGATTATCCAGAATTATCAAAAAATAAAATAAAAAATTTTTTTATTGAAATAGAACAATTGATTGAAAAAGAGGAAAAGAAACATAAAATCTTGTATCTTTATGTAGATGGTGTCAGTAAAGGAAATCCCGGTGATTCAGGTATAGGTGTTCTTATTTTGTCTGAAAATAATGAAATTATTGAAGAATATAGTGAGTTTATTGGTTTCAAAACTAATAACGTTGCTGAATATACTGCTTTGATAAGAGGAATTGAAAAAGCAATTTTATATAATCCTGATGAATTAAAGATTTTTTCTGATAGTAAATTGATTGTAAATCAGATTAATGGTAAATTTAAAATAAAAAGTAAATCTATGATTCAATTGTATGAGAAGGTTAAAAAATTGCTTAATAGATTAAGGAATTATACTATTTCCTGTATACCCCGGGAACAGAATTATAGAGCAGACCAGCTTGCAAATTTAGCTGTAGGGAAAAATAGATTAGGAGGAAAAAATGAACGTAAGAATTGCATTAGCCCAGGTAAGTGCACAGCAAGATAAACAGAAAAACCTTCAAAAAGCTGTAAAATTTATGAAAGAAGCGAGTTCAAAAGGGGCAAAACTTATCTGTTTTCCTGAAATGAGTTTTGATATATTTTTTCCTCAATATAGAGCTGAAAGGAAATATTTTGAACTTGCTGAAAAGATACCCGGGAAAACAGTAAGGAAATTTCAAAAAGAAGCAAAAGAACTAAACATAATAACAGTTTTTAATATGTATGAAGAAGATAAAAAGGGGGAGTATTATGACTGTTCACCGGTAATAAATTTTGATGGAAAAATTTCAGGTAAAAGCAGGATGATGCATATAGCTGAGCTCCCGAATTATAATGAAAAGTTTTACTACTGGCAGGGTAATACGGGTTTTCCTGTTTATAACGGAGGTGGATTTTGTTTTGGTATTGCGATTTGTTATGACAGGCACTATCCTGAACAGTTAAGAGCATTAACTTTAAATGGAGCTGATTTAATTCTTGTTCCAACAGCCACTTCTTTGCCTGAGTTTAAGACAATCTGGGAAGTTGAAATGCAGGCGGCAGCAGTTACCAATCAGGTGTACATTGCGGTTGTTAATAAGGTTGGTAAGGATGATAATATGACATTCTTTGGAGGAAGTTTTGTTGTGAATCCTCGAGGAGAAGTCATAGCCCGGGCTTCTTATGATGATGATGAACTGTTGCTGGTTGACATTGACCTGAATGTAATTAAAGAAACAAGGAATATCCTTCCTTTTTTAAGAGATAGAAGACCAGAAATTTATTCAATATTGTGTGAAAAATAAACAATATTTTCCAACTTATAAAGTTTGTTAACAAATTTTGGAGGAAGTATGGAAGAATATGAAAACCTTAAATTTGAATCAAAGGGAGGTGTTGCGTTTGTAACTGTGGACAGGCCTGAGGTATTGAATGCTTTAAATGTCAGCACGATTCTTGAATTGATGGCAGTATTCTCAAAAATAAAGATTGACCAGGATGTGAAGGTTGCGATTTTAACTGGCAGTGGTGAGAAGTCTTTTGTTGCTGGTGCTGACATTAGAGAGCTTTCAAAGTATACCTCAATAGGTGGTAAGGATTTTTCAGTTCAGGGACAACAAATATTTAACCTGATTGAAGAACTGGGGAAACCGGTTATTGCTGCAGTGAATGGATTTGCTCTTGGTGGAGGATTGGAACTTGCAATGGCCTGTACCATACGGATTGCATCTGATAATGCTAAATTTGGTCAACCAGAAGTGGGTCTTGGATTAATACCCGGTTTTGGAGGTACCCAGCGTTTACCAAGGCTCGTAGGTAAAGGAAGAGCAATGGAGTTAATATTGACAGGAGATATGATTTCTGCTGAGGAAGCACTCAGAATAGGGCTTGTAAATAAAGTTGTTCCCCAAAAAGATTTGATATCAGAGGCTGAATTAATAGCACAAAAAATTATGCAAAATAGCCCTATTGCTGTTAAATTTGCAATGGAGGCAATTAATAAGGGTCTGGAGACATCTTTATCAGAAGGATTGTCACTTGAAGCAAATCTATTCGGGCTTGCCTGTTCAACAGAAGATATGAAAGAGGGAACTAAAGCATTTTTAGAA
>QNDJ01000357.1 GCA_003644825.1 Candidatus Zhuqueibacterota bacterium
CAGTTTGTATATTTTCTCCTAAATTTGAATTCAGTAGGAGGAGAAGTATATGGTAAATATCATAATCGGGGCAATTACAATGGCAGGGTTCCTGCTTTTCGTTAATTATTTTTATAAAAAAGGAATTCGTCTAAGCTGGTGGGAGTGGGTTTTAACTATATCTGAATTTATTTTCATATTATTTCTTTTTTCAGTAATATATGGTTTTCTTGCAGAGGGGGCAATAAGGGCTGCGCTTGTAAACGGTGTCATTCTTGGTATGATTGTTATAGTATGGGGAGTTATTTTAGTACGTTTTATATTAAGTCGTTCTAAGTTAAGTAAAAATATTTAATGAAAAAAGAGGAAGAAGTGAAAAGAAAATCTATTCAAAGGCGTGATTTTATAAAACAAGTATTTTTAGGGTCAACTATAATTAGTGCTGGGTTTTCAGTTCCAGAAGTTATTGCACGTACTGAAGATGGCGTTTTAGTAGAATCAGGAAAAGAATATGGTGGATTCGTTGTAGAAAAACTCTCCAATGATAAATTTCCTTATAAGTATAATCCTGATATTCTGAAACAGATGAGCGAAAAATATAATGTTTTTAGTCGTAATGTATGGGATCCGTTGCGTCAGAACCGACCGGGGTTAACTGAGAATTTAATGTACGAACGATTGGTTAAAGGAGAGGGGAAAATACCGAATCAAACCCGGCTTGATTATGCATTGTATACAGGTGCCTGGACGTTTGCAAACCGGGGAGGCAGGATGGCTTACAGGTGGGACAGCCCGAACAGGATGTTTAAAAATCTGGGTAAATGGAACCCTGCTGATATTGGAATGACCTGGAGAGATGCTTCAATAGCTGTTAAACACGCTGCTTTATTTTATGGTGCATCACTTTCTGGCATTGCAAAACTTAATCCGTTATGGATATATTCTGACCATTTTGCTCCAAAGCGTGATGACAGAAGCAGAGCAATACCAGTATATAGAGATGGAGACAGATTTGAACAAACCGAGGATGCCTGGTATATTCCGGAGTCAATGAACAGGGTTATAGCTCTTGCTTTTGAGGAAGATTATTATGCAATTGCTAATTCTCCCGGTCGGCTTGCTTCTGCTGCTGTGGGTAATGGTTATTCAAGGATGGCATTTACAGCTTTAACTCTGGCGGAATTTATTCGTGCACTTGGTTATAGAGCTATACCGGCAGGAAATGGAGTTGGATTAAGTATACCAATTGCTATTGATGCTGGTTTAGGAGAATTAGGGCGTCTTGGACTGCTTGTAACTCCAAAATTCGGTCCAAGAGTCAGGCTTGCAAAGGTCATTACCGATATGCCTCTCACTCCTGACCCTCCAATTAGTTTTGGAGTTCCAGAATTCTGTGAAGAGTGTATGTTATGTGCTGAATATTGCCCCAGTGGTGCTATAACTAAAGGGCCTAGAACATGGAAGGGAACTTCTCCTTCTAATAATCCTGGAACATATAAATGGTATGTAAGAGGTGAAAAATGTTATGATTTCAATGGTTTTAGTTGTTCCAACTGTAAAAGAGTTTGTCCGTTTTCAAAGCCAAACAACTCCTGGCTTCATCAGATGATTCGTATGATTGTAAAAAAGAGGGTTAATGTATTGGATAAACTGCTCGTAACTTTAGACCAGGCGAGTGGTTATGGTAAACAATTACAGGATACGGAATTCTGGAAAATGGATGGTAGTAAAAGTATCACCGCTCGTGATTATAAATAAGGATAGTTGATTATGGAGGATGAGTATTCAATATTGAGGTAAAAATTATTGACCAGGGAGAAAATCAACGATAAAAAAATCACTCGTTTACTAACTTTTGTCGCATTTGCAACCATAATATTAGCATGGTTAGCCGGTCTTTTTAAAGCAAAATCTGACCTGATTCCAGCTTTCAAAAAAATTATTCCAGAAGCAGAATTTTTTGAACCCCTTAATATAAGTTCTTATAAAGTATGGTTGAAAAAGTCAGAAGGAAAATTTCTTGGATTTATTGCTATTGGAAAATCTCCCGGTTATGGTGGAACTATGAAGGTTGCTGTAGTTATAGATTCTACAGGTACAGTAAAAGGAATATCTATTTTAGAGCATAAAGAAACCTTTTCTTTCTTCAGAAGAGTAATGAAAAGCGATTTATTAAAATCGCTTATCGGAAAAACTTATAAAGATGGGTTTGTTTTGGGTGGAGATGTATCAGGGGTTACTGGTGCAACCTATACATCACAGGCACTGATTAGTGGAGTGAAACAGGCTATTCGTGAAATTGCTGTAAAACAGTTAAAATTTCCTATTCCTTCAGAGTCTCCATCAAGAATCAAGTTTGGATACAGGGAAATTGTTTTAATATTACTTTATGCTACAGGTTTTATCGGGATTAAATATCATTTTAAATACAAAAAGATATTAAGATGGGGTTCGATGCTAACGGGTCTATTATTTCTTGGATTTATATATGATAGCCCTCTTACTATGGCTTTTATTAATAAATTGTTATTGGGTTTTTTACCTGACTGGAGAACCCATCTTTACTGGTATTTACTTGTAGGTGGAATACTGTTTATCTTTTTATTAAGTAGCAGGAATCCGTATTGTGAATGGTTCTGTCCGTTTGGTGCTGCTCAGGAGTGTTTCGGCGTTATAGGGGGTGCAAGAGCCTTTAAAGTTAGTAAATACAACTATATCTTGAGATGGATTCAGAAATGGTTAGCCTGGATTGTTATTATTATTGCTCTTTTTTTACGCAACCCCGGAATTTCCAGCTATGAAATTTTCGGGACGTTTTTTGCCCTTGTGGGTTCAAATTATCAGTTTATATTGCTGGGGATTGTTCTTACTTTAGCACTTTTTATTAAAAGACCCTGGTGTAATTACCTTTGTCCTATCAGACCGGTGATTGATTTCTTAAAGTTAATTCGTAATTGGGTAAGAGGATTATGGTTGAATTTTCGACCCGAATAGGTCGTTTAGTAAAAGTTATAATAATTTTTTTAATTATTTTATGTGTTTTTCTTGTAATCGCTGAAGTATTGACAAATGTGCTAACAAAGACTGAAGAAGGTTCATCTGAAATTAAAATTATCAACTCTCCTGTTAAGAATGAATTTTATAAAAAACTCCTTAATTTCAGATATTTATTACGGAATTAAATGGATAATAATAAACTTTACTGGAAAGAATAATTATTACTTAATCA
>QNDJ01000358.1 GCA_003644825.1 Candidatus Zhuqueibacterota bacterium
AAATATATGTATTAATCCTGTTAAAGTCAAATATGGGTCTATAATATTAATCTCCTTACTTCTTTCTTTAATTAAATTGGCTAATCCACCTGTAGCTATAACCTTGGCTTTTGAATCAAACTCTTTTTTTAATAAATTTACCATTCCATCTATCATAACTACAGTCCCATTCATAATTCCAGATTGAATGCTTGCTTCGGTATTTTTTCCAATGATATTTTCAGGGAACTTCAACTCCACTCTCGGAAGCTTAGCAGCTAATTTATGTAAGAATAACGAAGCTGTTTCAATACCAGGAGCAATCACTCCACCAATATACTCTCTGTTCTCCGAAACAATATCAAAGGTAGTTGCTGTTCCAAAATCAATTATTATTGCAGGACCACCATATTTTTCAATACTTCCTACAGCATTACATAATCTATCGGCTCCAACTTCCTTCGGATTTTCATAAAGAATTTTTATACCTAAATTAATACTCGAATCCACCAAAATCGACTGAACATTACAATACTGATTTACCATTTCAGAAAAAACCGATGTAAGGTAAGGAACAACCGACGAAATTATCGAGCCATCAATACTATCAAAAGTCAATCCCTTAGATTGTAAAAAGGAATGTATCAGAATACCCAATTCATCTGAAGTTCTATCAATTCTTGTGCTGAACCTCCAACTATACCTCAGATTTCTGTTTTCAAAATAACCAAGAGCCGTATTCGTATTACCGATATCTATTGCCAATATATTCAAAATTTAACTCACTATTATTACTAAAATTTATATCTTTTTATTATTTATGTCAAGAAAAAAATAATTGTAGGGACTACAAAAACGATTCCTGTCTAAGTTTATTCCAACTCTTTAATTCATTTGATGCTTGAGTATATTTATTTTCCCCTCTCAAAAAGAGAATAAAAAGTAGGTAAAACAACAAGAGTTAAAAGAGTTGAAAAACTTAAACCAGCCATTAATACAAGCCCGAGAGGCCTCTGGAGCTCTGAACCTGTCCTGTTCATTAGAACAAGTGGTAAAACACCAAGCATAGTTGTTAAAGTTGTCATTAAAACAGGTCTGATTTTAGTATTACCAGCCCTTACCAAAGCTTCTCTCAACGGAATACCTGATGCTTTATATCTGTTAATATGGGATACCAGCACAATTCCATCCTGCACTGCAACACCTATTAAAGCAACAAAACCGACAATCCCGGGAACAGAAAGATATATCCCGGAAATAAACAATATTAAAATTCCACCAATAACAGCAAGAGGAACATTTATCATTATAAGCAGTGCATGTTTAAGTGAATTGAATGTTGTATACAAAAGAACAAATACAATCAAAATAGTTAATGTAACCACAATAAATAACTGTTTCATAGCTCTTATCTGGTTTTCATAGGTTCCTCCATAAGTAATAAAATATCCTTCAGGTAAATTTAAATTGTTTAACTTATTTTTTATATCATTGACAACGCTACCCATATCTCTACCGTCTACATTACATTGAATCATAATTCTTCTCAGTGTGTCTTCTCTTCTGATAATTGAAGGACCTTTATCAACCTTTATAATACACAGCTCAGAAAGCGGGATTTTTAATCCACCTGGAGCATCTATCATTATATTTTTTATTGCATTTATATTACTCCGATACTTTTTCTGGAAACGAACAAATATATCATACCTTTTATGAGTTTCAATCAATTCAGAAGCCACTTTTCCATTCAATGCAATTTCAATAATCTGAGAAATATCCTCAACATTCAAGCCATATCTGGCGATTTTTCTTCTTTTCGGCTCAATTCTTACCTGTGGAACACCTATTGTCTGTTCCACCTGCAGGTCAACCACACCTTTTACTTCTTTCATTAGTTTTTCAATTTTTATAGCATTTTCCCTCAACACACCAAGATTTTCACCAAAAAGCTTTACAGCTATATCCACCCTTGTTCCAGTAACAGTATGATTTATTCGATGTTGCAATGGCGAAATTAGCGAAATTAACACCCCGGGAACATTTCCAACCTGCTTTCTAATCTCCTCTTTAATTTCAGCAATAGACCTCTTCCTTTTTTCTTTTGGAATCAAAACGATATTCGTTTCGGTTAAATTTACAGGCTCTGCATGTTCGGCACTTTCAGCTCTTCCGGTTCTCCTAACAACCCTGACAACTTCAGGAACTTTCAATAATTCTCTGGATATCCGAGAGGCTATTCTGCTGGATTCAACCAGAGATGTCTTAGGCGGAAGAAGAATATCCATTATTAATCCCGATTCATCAATTTCAGGCATAAATTCTGAACCCAAATTAAAATATGAAAACAATGAAAATAAAAATACACAAATAACAATTGTTATCATAACTTTAAAATGATTTAATGAATAATTTAAAATGGGGTTATAAATCTTTTTAATAGATGAAATTAATATTCCTTCCTTCTTTCTTGTTTTTACATTCTTAAGTAGAAAAACACTTAAAACAATAGTCAAACTTAATGAAATTATAAGTGACCCTAAAAGAGCAGTAAAAACAGCAAAAGCAAGTGGAATAAACATCCTTCCCTCAAGTCCATGAAGCGTAAATACTGGTGCAAAAACCGCCAGAACAATAAATGTTGCAAATATTATCGGCCTTGTAACCTCTTTAGCAGCAATAGAAGCAGCCTCAAGAATACTTTCCCTCCCCTCCTGTAAATGTCGGAAAATATTCTCTGTCATTATTATTGAACTATCCACCATCATACCTATACCAATTGCCAGCCCTCCTATTGTCATAATATTTATTGTCAGGTTGAAAATTCGCATAAAAATAAATGCTATTATAACTGATAAGGGAATTGTCAACGCCACAATAAAAGTACTTCTTATGTTACCAAGAAATATATACAAAACGAAAATTACAAGAACTGCTCCAAGAATTATTGAAAACTTTACATTTTGTATTGAACGTAATATCATATCAAGCTGAGTATAGAATACATCCATTTTAACATTTTCAGATACTAATTTTTTCAACTTACTTATTTCTTTCTGTACACCTTTAATTGTATTAACAACATTTGCGTTATACTGGTTTTGAACAGTAATAGCCACAACTTCTTTTCCATTTTCTCCTGCAGTTCCTCGTCTTAAAAAAGGACCAATTTTTACTTCTGCTACATCTTTAATATATACTGGAACCCCATCTTCTTCTTTCAAGAT
>QNDJ01000359.1 GCA_003644825.1 Candidatus Zhuqueibacterota bacterium
AGCCAGAACTTAATACTTTCGATTAACATAATAGCTTCATCAGTTTTTTGTTTTGTTGATAATCTTTCTTCATCTTCACTGTAAACATAGGTTTTTTCGAGGTTGTTATTTATACCCTTCAACATAGGTTCCAGGTTTAAATTATTAAATATATCAGCAAAGTTTTTAAGGTCTTTTGTTCTCATAAGCATAAAACCGTGATTTCTAAAGAAATCTGTATTGATTTTATAAACGACATGTTTAATATTTTTAAGTGCAGATATAGGTTCAGCGATTTCGTCTGCAAAAGATTTAATTTTATTTTCTTCACCTTTTATTACAATTATTATTGAAGATGCGGATTCATACTGTTCAATAATCCTGTTGAATTCCTGGACAGAAGGGTCTTTTTGGGGTAAGAGGTCTGACCAGCGAGTGGTTATCCTAAGCTTTGCACCAATTACAAGGCAAACTACTGATATTAAACCAAAAACCGTAATTGTTCTCAAAGGGTGTTCAACTGCCCATTTACTTAAAAAATCAAATATCTTCTTTCTCATATATACACTCCGGTTTTTTTATATTCAGGAAATTAAAGTCTAATTATAATCAAAAATAGTATCTCAATCTGATTAACCCTCCGTTTCCGAGACTGCTTGAATATGTTGTTCCTTTTTTCCCTGTATAGAAATTTCCAAATAGGGTGAGGTCAACATTTTCAAATACATTGTATATAACTAATGGTACAACAGCTACACTAAGGTCATTCAAACTTGAAATAATATAACAGCCCGTGTTAATCAGGTCTGTTGCAGGATGATTAACGTAAATGAAAAGGTTATCTCTCGATACTGCCTTAACTTCAGCTGAGATATATCTCATCCAGTCCGTAATGTTATATTTTCTGTAATTAGTTTTACATAGAGTATTGCGATAGTATTCAAACATAAGATATGTTCCAGAATCAAAAGTATAATCAGCTCCAGCAACTACCTCCCAGAAATTTCTTGTGACTCTCATTCTGTTGAAAGCGGCTTCTGCCCACACGCCAAGACCGAATAACTGACCCGCTAAATCGCCTCCAAAAAGTCTTCTTTTTTGAACTGTAGATTGAAATGTCAAATAATCTGTAAAGGTCCACATTCTTTCAATAAAAATAAATGAATAATCAAAATGACCTGATTTACCTTTAAATTTAATAAGTTTTCCAGAATTTCTCCAAATATTGGCCGGAGCATAGAGGGCAACGATAGAATATTTCAATCCAATGGGAATATCTATCCGAATACTGTTATGTCCTGGTTGTTCATAGGTCGGGTCAAAAACGTTTTTTACATTGAAAACATCTGTCGGATTCCAGGTGTATCCCGTTCCCATAGATATTTGCTGTTTTCCCACAGTAATATCAAAGCTTTTGAATGATAACTTTAGATAGGCATTATCAAGAAAATTTCTGTTTTTAAAAGGTAAAATATACAATGGTTTTAAATCATCAGGT
Source organism: Candidatus Zhuqueibacterota bacterium (assembly GCA_003644825.1). Taxonomy (GTDB): domain Bacteria; phylum SM23-31; class SM23-31; order B21-G16; family B21-G16; genus B21-G16. The sequence continues at coordinate 1,478 of QNDJ01000359.1, forward strand.
ATTTCTTTCGTAACCGATTCAGGAAGGTAGTTAAGGATTTCATAGGCTGTTTGTCCATGGTATGTTATATAATCGAAATTCGCTCCAAAAGAAACTTTATCAGAAATTTCAGAAGAAAGGTCAATCCTCAATTTGTTTGAATTAATCTGCAGAAAATCCTTTTTTATTTTAAAACCAGCAAACTGAGGTTCAAAATAACCATATATTGAAATATTCTGTGCAGATACAGAAGCAGAAAATATTATTAGAAAAAATATACTGAATATAAATTTCATTTTCTGAGTCCCCTTTCGGTGAACATTTTATCATCGAGTTTGACGTTATATTTTACTGACAATATCTCCATAGTTGTCTGGGTATTATCCAGCCTGTTGTACATAACCATTTTCATAGCAGTAGGAACATTATCAACCATTCTAATATCCTTCTGAACCAGTTCTTTTAGTAACAGGTCTGGATCATTTTCATCATAATAACTTATTACTACCGGGAAGAAGTTTTCTTTTATTACCCAGACAATTATTCTTGAGTATCCGGAATCACTTCCCTTCTTTTTGGTAAGTTCAATTTTATAACAATCGAAACCTTCCTTTTTTTCATCTTTTAACCTTTTAGCAGTAAAGTTTTTAATAAAAGAATCTCCGGAGCCTAAATCTTCGTAAGAAAAATCGCTCCCTTCCATTTTCTGCTTCTTTGCGTGGGTTGCAAGTTTTCTTACTCTTTTTGTTCTCGGAAAGTAAACCCAGATATCATCAGCATTATTAAGCAACAGAGTAGCCTGTCCTCTGACCCTGGAAGGCTCAATGTATCTGATAAGATTCTTCTCTCCTTTATTTTTACTGAAAGATTCATAGATAAAAGTTCTTTTCTTACCGGATGTGGTTATAATTGTCATCTTCATTTTACCATATACAGTATCCTGATTTAAAGTATCATTTACTCTTTTTATTATATCATCTCCCGTTAATTTCTGGATAGAAAATCCAGAATAGAAAAAATTCAGAAAAATACAGAGATACCAGAGCCTTCTCATAATATACCTCCAGATTTTATGGTTTTTCCTATACCCTCAAAAATCAGTCTGTGTATATCCTCGGATATACTCGATAAATTAATAACATTTTTGTCAATGAACCACTGAAGCATAATTCCATCAAGAATAGCAATAATTATAGAAGCTACGTTCTTCGTATTAACTTTTTTAATTTTATTTTCTTTAATTCCATCTTCAAGAATTTTTATTATAATATTACGATAATCATTGTATGTTTCTTTTAGATTGAGGATATAGGTTTTAGTTTCATATTTTTGTCTTATACCTTCAGCCCAGAAATCGAGAATAATTTCTATAGTTTCTGTAAGGGATTTTTCGGTAAATTTTACCAATGTTGAAATCATAGTCTTCAACTTTTCAATCGGGTCGGTGAGTTTCTGTAAATCTTTTTCTAACTCACTATTAAGCTGATTTATAAAATAATTAAAAGCTTCGACAATCATTTCATCTTTACTTTTGAAGTATTCATATATGGTTCCCTTACCTATGCATGCTTCTTTTGCAATGTCATTCATTATGGTATTTGCCACGCCTTTACTTGCAAATACCTTCATTGCTGCTTTTAGAATTTTTTCCTTTTTTTGTTTTTTATCTATAATTTTAGGTGTCATTTTTAAGGGTTTATTATGACCGACTATTCGGTCATAATATAAA
>QNDJ01000360.1 GCA_003644825.1 Candidatus Zhuqueibacterota bacterium
CTTTATAACTGACCATATATCTATTCTTTTTATTTCGTATTCCATATTGACCCTTTATAATTATTTTTCAGGAAATAACTTTACAAGGACTTCTTTTTCAGGTGGTTTTGTTAAAAGACTTCCTATAATAAGGGCAAGAACAGAAACAATTACTGCCGGATAAATCATTGGAATACCCCAGGGGTCTCCATTGGGGTCGCCAAAAGGAACCATAATCTGGGGCCAGATGTACCCTGAAACTTTCAAACCAAGGGTTATTAGAGCTCCACTAACAATGGAAATCAATCCTCCAATTTTGGTTGCTCGTTTCCAGGCAAGAGCGGCAATTAAAGATGGAGTGATAGCCGCACCATATATAGTATATGCAAAATAGCTCATTTCCAGTACAGAGACTAACTTTGTAGCTAAAAAGTATGCTATTACACCAAATATAACAATCATAATTTTCTGAAGCGCAACCATTTTTGACTGAGAAGCCTCCGGAGAGATAAATCGCTGATATACATCCCTCATCACATTAGTTGTTGGTGAAAGCAGGTAATTCATCCCAGTAGAAATTACAACAGCACAGGCTGCAGCAAGCAGAAGAACACCAACCGGAGCAGGAACCATAAACCTTGCAGCCTGAAGAACTATAGAAGCAGGGTCAACGCCACCAGGTGCACCTGGATTTGTGTTAAATAAGGTTATTTTGCTCCACATATAAGTTGCACCAAATATGGCAATAACTATAACAACTATTTCAACGAAGATTGTACCAATAGTCCACAGGGCAACAGCCTGTTTGGCATCTTTTGGTGTTTTGGCACTATAAAATTTCTGATACATACTCTGAACCCCCATCAACAAAAGCATCGTTGAAAGAAAATATCCACCGGCTTTTAATAATGGGTGCTGTCCGAACTCTGGATTGAACATCTTAAAATGCCCCGGGGGGAGAGTATTCACTGCCTGATGCCATCCTCCAGCAGTAAAATAAACAAACGGGGTCGCCAGAATACAGGCTAATAATATGATTATTCCGTTTGGTAAATCGGTGTAGGCAACCGCTACCATACCAGCAAGGGCTGTAAACAAAATCACAAAAAATGCTGTAATTGTTGTTCCCTGATAAACAGATATAGACCTGTCCGTAATTACATTTAGAATATAACCACCCGCTTTAAATTGGTAACTTACAATTGCAATAAAGCTTATAATTAGTGCAATAGCCCCGAACACTCTTGCGAACTTTCCGTATCGGACTTCAAGAATATCACCGATTGTATACTGACCGAAGGTTCGGATTTTTGCTGCAAGAAAGTATATTATTATTATGCCCACCCATGCACCTGCAGGAAACCATAAACTGCTCCATCCTGCTTTTGCGGCATATTCTGCTCCTGCTATGAAAGTACCGGAGCCTATCCAGGTACAGATTAAGGTAAATACCATTACCCGCATACTTAAAGAACGACCGGCAACCATCATATCTTCCTGGGTCTTAACTTTCTTTGAACGATAAAAATTAAAACCCGTAAGAACAAGAATATAGGCAAGAATTATATAAAGATAATAGGTCATAAACCCTCCTTGAGTATTATACTATATTTCCAGAACTTTCTGAATTTTCAATAATACTTTTGAAAGAATTAATTATAGATTATTTTTTTTTATATTACGAGTTTTATTTAAACATCCAGAAGTACAAGCTCTTTTTGAACTTCACCTGCAACAACAACTTCACCTTTTAAGGTTACAAAAACATCTATTTCAGTTCTAACAGCCATTTCTCCTTCAAGATAAATACCTGGTTCTATAGAAAAACAGATGCCGGGAACAATCTGTCTTGAGTCTTTAGTTTCGAGGTTGTCGATATTTACACCATTACCGTGGACACAGTCGCCGATTGAATGCCCTGTTCTATGAGTAAAATACTGACCATATCCTGCCTCTGAAACTACTTTTCTACAGGCGTCATCCACCTCCCATCCGTAACATACTTCCTTTTTATCGAATTTCTCTCTGATGAAATTTACTGCTGCATCCCGGGCATCTCTAACAACGTTAAAGATTTCAACATATTTAGGTGGTGGATTTTTCCCCACGAATCCTGACCAGGTAATGTCGTAGTATATGCCTCCTGGAACATCCATTTTCGCCCATAAATCTATTAGTAATGTATCTCCTTTTTTTATAACATAACTATTTTCCGGGGTTGGTTCAAAATGGGGGTCAGCAGGGTGTTCATTGACACCTACAATAGGGTCTTCACCATCATTCTGAAGGTTGTTTTCCTTAAATTTTTTTGCAATAAATTGCTGAATATCATATTCTGTGACTTTTTCTCCTGCTTTAATGGCTCGTTCAATTTCTTTAAAAGCCTGATTTTTTATCTCCTGGACAAGTTCACCAGCTTGTAAATGAAGTTTATATCCTTCTTCATCTATAAGAGCTTCAAAGGTCTGAACAAGGTCTGCGGATGATACAACCTCATGACCGAATTTCCTTACAAGTTCTATTGTACCTCCATCAACCAGTGAAACATAGGGTATATCGTTATACGGAGAATACTGCATTGCTATCTTTTTCGGGTTTCCGAGCATTTCCTTAAGTAATTGGTGAAGCTGGTTGTAAGGAAGATAAACAGCTTTTGTACCGGGTAGTGTATCAAGTTTTGTTTTTTCAACTGAATGAACCAGCTTTTTAGGTTCTCCTTCTGCTGGAATAAAATAAAACCATCTTCTTGTACACATTTTGGAGCCGTCCATTCCAAGAACTTTATAAGCAATCTGATCTCTATTATGAAAATCACAAAAAAGCCAACCATCCAGATTATATTTTCTTAATTCTTCCTGAATCCTTTTAATATCCATCGTTACCTCCTGTTAAAAATTTTTCTTTTACGACTCTGTAAAATCTTGGAAGATAAATCAGATCAAAGGTTTCAGATTTATCCGGGAATAATTTTAAAACTGATTTTTTGGTGGCAATTATTAATTCCAGAGATTCTTTCATAGTGAGGTTCTGCTGGTATAAAATATTCATAGTCAAATCTACAATAAACCTTAATCTTTTCATCTTAAGGTTTTCTTCATTAATTTCTTTTTCTGATGGCATTCAGCACCGAAGATAACTTTCAAGGGTATAATTTTAAAAAAAATAAGTATATTTTTTTTTAAAAGCA
>QNDJ01000361.1 GCA_003644825.1 Candidatus Zhuqueibacterota bacterium
TTTTAATTCTGTCATTATTCACCTTACTGATTTTTCTGGATATACCTTTATTTTCACAGGAAGTGGACAACAGAATTGATGGAACTCCTGTATTACTGAAAAAGCATAAAAAAGTAACAGGTATTTCATCATTCAAAAAGGAGTTTTTTCAGATAGGAGATACAAGAACTTTTATCACATATAACTTTAACAGTAATAGTACCGAAAATGTAGAAGCTGTTCTAACGGATACCGGTACTCATTGTTATTTGTGGGTCGCAAGTGGATACACTGTTGAAGATAGTAAATTGAATGATATAAAAAATGAATTTGACCTTGTTATATATCCAATCGATACGACATATTTTGGTAAAGAACCCAATGTTGACAATGATGAAAAAATTCATATTCTAATCTTCGATATAAAAGATAACTATCAGGAAGAAAAAGTTTATATTGCAGGATATTTTGATCCGGCAGACCAAACAGGTCAGAATCAATTGGATATGTTTTATATGGATTTAAACCCCGGGATTCCAGGTAGTAATTCATTTTATGCAACCCTTGCCCATGAATTTCAACATATGATACATTACAACCAGGACAATTCCGAAGAAACCTGGCTTAATGAGGGATTTTCAATGTATGCAGAAGTCCTGTGTGGTTACGGTTTACCAACCTATCATATTAACGCTTTTGTTAATAATCCAAATACTTCCTTAACTGATGAATTTAACAACACTCTTGAAGAATATGGTGCAGTATTTCTTTTTATAGAATATATGGAAGAAATTGTTGAAAGGCAGGATATTTCTATTTCAACATTTACAAGAACCCTCGTTTCTTCAGAACTCCATAGTATAAACAGTATAAACTATATCCTGCCTCAATTTTTAACATCTGAATATGACACTTTCGAGAAAATTTTCAATAAATGGGTTCTTGCAAATTACCTTGACCTATCTTATGGCGACTATGGATATAGACGGGAAAACATGGACCTTCAGGTAAATCTCACCAGTGTAGACACCCTTTATACTAATTCACTTTCTATAGGATACCCTGAATATTATGTTAATTCCTGGTCAGCAAATTATTTCAAGATTTATCCTTCTGATTCAATACTTACAATATCTGTTAACTTTGATGGATACATTAATGGAACATCTGGAAGTGATGACTTTTCGTGTCTGAGTGTTTTAGGAATATCCGGTGATTCACTTATTAACCCACCAGAAATATATATTCCTGATAATAATGGCAATGTATCAGGAGTTTCTGTTCAGGCTAACAGTATAGAGTACTTCATTTTTATAGTTGCAGGTGCTGATGATGGTGGTAATTTCGAACTTCTTTTAGAACCTTCTCAAATTGTTCCTGTGGAACTTTCCCTCTTTAATGCCTTTATAGAAAGTAATAGAATTAAACTTATCTGGATTACTTCCTCAGAAACAAACAATTATGGGTTCGAAGTAGAAAGAAAATTTATAAATAAAGATTTTCAAAAAATAGGATTTATAGAAGGTAATGGAACTTCTTCTAAAGTAAATTCATATTCATTTACTGATAATGATGTTACTCCTGGCTGGCGGGAATATAGATTAAAACAGATTGACTATAATGGAACTTTCACTTATTCAAACGTTATCGAAATTTTTATTGATTTTCCACAAAAGTTTACTCTGTATAATCCTTATCCCAATCCCTCAAACTCCAGTGTAATATTTAAAGTTGATTTTCCTGTTGATACAGAAGCTGAAATATCAATATATAGTTTAACTGGAGAGAAAGTCATAACACTGAAAAAGGATAATATTAATAAAGGGAAACATTCTTATATATGGAATGGTATAAATAGACAGGGCAAAAGGGTTGCATCAGGTATATACATTATAAATATTAAATCCAATAAATTCACTGCTTCAAAGAAGTTTATTATACTGAAATGAAAAAATTATTGTTTTTACTAATCCTGCTATTGTTTAATACATTACTATACAGTCAGGATACAATACCGGATAAAAAAGATTCACTCAAAACTGGATTAAATGTAAAAATAATGTATCCTGAATTTAGCAGTGAATTTAAGACCCTCGAACCAATATATTTTATCGGGTATGCCTTCGATTACAAAGATAAAATTATACCATCTGATTCTCTGATATGGGAATCGGATAAAGATGGAATAATCGGAAAAGGCACCCAGCTAAAAAAGACATTATCGGCTAATCTTCATAGAATAATTTTCAGGGCAAAAAACAACGGTTTTTCAAAAAGTGATACAACCTATATCCTTGTAAAAGAAAGATATATTAATGAACCACCCCGGGTTATCAAAGAAAGTCCACCTGTATTTCCTGAAGAAATTACTAAAAAAGGAATCCAGGGAATCATTTCTTTATCACTGCAGATAGATAAAGAAGGTAAAGTAAAAAATGTTGATGTTATTAAAAATACAACATATAATAAAGAATGTGAGAAAGCAGCAGTAAGCTCTGCTTACAACACAGTTTTTTCGCCAGCAAAAGAATTTGGAGTTCCAAAAGAATTTACATTAATTAAAGAGTATGGAGTAGGTTCAATATTTGAAAATCCTGAACTGGCAAAAGGTATTAAAATTTCCGATAGGTTAAGAAAAGAATTAGCATCAAAAAATGAAAAAGCCAGAAAAAAAAGTATAATCCTGAATCCTGCACCTATAACTAAAGTTTTCCCTTTCATTAAGCGAAAAGATTTAAGAATAAAAACACAGGGCAAAATAAACCTGTGTGTCAAATTGAACAAAGATGGTAATATTTCAAGCCTCATTATCCATAATCTAACATTTAAAGATAAAAAATACATAAGAGCCTCGGTTTTAGCTGCTTTTAAAAGTAAGTACAGACCTGCTCTAAAAAGAGGTAAACCTGTTGAAACATATTTTATTATACCATATACTTTTGGCTACAACAATAAGGATTCTGACATTGAGGATGAAATATGGCAGCCGAACATAAAAGAAGATATTGTTTTTCCTGAAATTAAAGAATATACAAAACCGGAATTCAGGTTGAAAGAGGTCGATAAGGCTATTAAAAACAATATAGAAAAATTTTCTCTTATCTTTAAAATCGATAAAAAAGGAAAAGTAAAAGATATATTTGAACTTGATAAAGAAAAGGTGAAAAAGATAAAAGGGTTAAAAA
>QNDJ01000362.1 GCA_003644825.1 Candidatus Zhuqueibacterota bacterium
ATTTTTGTTTCAATCCTTGTTTTAGTGGATTGTTCCCTCAAACATATGAACCGTCTGCGGTTCGGATTATGACTGTCGAGTTTCAATCCTTGTTTTAGTGGATTGTTCCCTCAAACTTTTACCTTCCATATTTTTTAAGGTTTAAGGTTATTGTTTCAATCCTTGTTTTAGTGGATTGTTCCCTCAAACCAAAAAAATCAATCAAATCAATCAAATCAAAACAATACTGGTTTCAATCCTTGTTTTAGTGGATTGTTCCCTCAAACAGCATTTTCTCTATAATTTAAATAAAATCTTTTGCTTATGCAAATTTTTTTTCTGGTTATTTTACTATTTTTTAGACCAGTTTTATCAATAATTACAACAATTCTTAACATCTTTTCCGATTTTAAACATCTGTAAATTAATAAATTAAATAGAAATTTTTACTTAACACAAATATTTTTATAACAGCAATCTATACATCGTGCTGGAAATTTAGTTTTCTTCGGGAAAAACCCATTGATTATTACATTAAATATATCCTCAATTATATTCAAAGCTCTGTATTTATCTTTTTCTCTATGCTCAACCTCCTTTAAATAATTTTTACTCCTTACATAAACTACAAAACCTTTATTTACAGGTTTTCCATAGTTCTCTTCAATTAATAATCCATACAGGATATTCTGTATTCTATGAGTTCTATAAACAAAATCTTTATATACTGTAAATTTATAATCAAGGGGAGCAAGTGTTCCATCTTTCAGATGAAGAACCTCGTCAACTATTCCCCTTAATTTTACTTTTTCACTGGATAAGTACACAGAAAGCTCCTTGTCAATACAACCAATTTTCTTTCTTAGATAATCTTTATTAATATATTCTTTTTTTTTATGAATTTCTCTACCAATCAATACCTTTAACCTTCGTTGTTCGGATTGTGGAACAGCGATACAATTCATAAAATATATAAACCTCGGGCAAAATAAGTACTCAACAATTTCAGAAGGTGTTATTGAAAGCATTGTTCTAAAAAAATTTTTCTCTTATTTCATCGGTAACCATCTTCTTATCAAAAGCCTGTCCCAATAATTTTACCTTCAAGAAATCATCTCTACACATAGGAAAAATATACACAGAATCCACTTCCTCGTCAATAATATCCTCAATCTTCAAACTTAATTCATCTATTTCGTTCCTGTTCAGGTCACCTAAAAAAACAGATTTTTGAACCCTGTAGATTCCTGCATTTAAACAGGCTTTACCAACTTTGCTTCTTATTTTATTTTCTACTATATCATATACTACCCATACCAGCATTGCAATAACTCTCAGAAATTTTATTATCTACCTATAAGCCTTTGAGCTATTCTATGACAATCAAATTGAATAATATCCCTCTCAGTTATATTTCTTCCCTTATATCTAACTTTTGTGTCAAGCCTCTCATTAAAAGCTGTTATAATTTTTTCTTTTCCAGATTTATTCAGAGTTAAACCATTCCTGATCTTATCAAAAAATTCGTTCTTAACTACTTTTTTAGAAAAAAGATTTAAAACTGTTCTCTCAGCAATAATTCTATACTGCTCAATAAGGTCAAACACAAGGGATTTCTTGTTGTAATTATCTGTATGTATAAATCCAACAAAAGGGTCAAGACCAGCAATAATACAGGCTTTTTCAACTATAGAATACAGAATTCCATAGCAATAATTCAACAAACAGTTAAATTCATCAACAGCCGGTTGTCTGCTTCTCCCTTTAAATTTAAACCGCTCAGGCATTATATAACTTATTGCCTCAAAGTATGTTCTTCCGGCTGAACCTTCAAGCCCCATAATGGTCTGTCTCTTTTCCTCTATTGTTCCTGTAAGAATACTCATAGTTTCTTTTATTGTTTCAAGCCTTACGATATACTCTTCAAGTTTTTCTCTTTTTGCCTCTCTGTGTCTTTTCAATTCCCCTAAAAATTTCACCTGATTATCAATTTTTCTCAAAACCCATTCAACAGCAAGTTTCAATCCTTCCTCACCATCAGCAATCTCAAGCTGTCGCCTTCTAATTGTAGTCGTTGAACCAAGTTTTGGATGCCATATTCTCCCTATTGGATCTCCATATTTGTTTAAAAATAATATATCAATATTGTATTTCAGGGCAAGTTCAATAACATCTGTAGAAAAAGATGCATGGGTCGTTATAAGTATTGAACTCACTTTCCGCGCTGATATAAGTTTATATTCATTATCAATTTTTACTATAAAACAGTCCTCTCTTTTCCCTATAAAAGCACCAAAAGTATTTATTACAATCTGCATTTATACTATCCTTTTAATAGTTCCAAACCCCCGGGAGACAGACTTGCCAAGACCGATATAATCAGGTAGCTGAAAATTAACCGAAAAATTTCCAACAAAACCAAGTATCCTGTTATCATCCAGATTAAACTTAAATTCCTTAAAATATAATTTCTTCACTTCTATTCTTTCAGTAATAGTTATTCCTATTGATTTACTTATTACTAATATATTACCTGTAAGAATACTTTTCAGTAATTCTCTCTTACTTTCAATAGAATCTAATTCAAGATATTTTTTGTAATTATTCTGATTTAAAGCATACCAGGGTGTTATAAACTTATACTTAAAAATTTTTTTTGAAACACCAAATTCAATCTCTTCAAGTATTATACTTTTTTCAAATATTTCAAACTCTTTTTTATCAATAACTAATCTATCAACTTCAAGAAAAGATTTTTTAAGAGAATCCACTCCATCCTTTATACCTATAATTAACGGTTCTCCATCAATAATTTTATATTGAATAAAAGGATACCTATAATACAGTTTTCCATCACCCAAATGATGATGAAACAATATGTCTTTTGTATACAAATTACCAAAATACCCCCTTATTTTTTCTGCAGTTCTAGGATTAAAAAATTTATTTGATTCAAGCTTGAATGTTAATAATTTAAATCTCATATTAAAACACTATACTGGTTTCTTCAATCCTTTTAAATCCTGTATCCTTTTCATAATAGGAATCGATATCATAGTCTGGTATATAATATAAAAAATTATTTATTTCATACAAACCACCAGTCAATGTTCTTGGTACCGATATAGTGAAAAGCTTAAACAATTTTTTTACCTTTAAATATTTTTCATATTTACTTCTGA
>QNDJ01000363.1 GCA_003644825.1 Candidatus Zhuqueibacterota bacterium
GTAGTATACAGGAAGATTGAAACCAATTTATTTTTAAAATTTCATATAGATTCTGAAACTTGTTTCTGAATCTTTATTTTTTTAAATGAAAAACAAAATGATATCGAAGGTGAAAAAATGAATATTGGCATGATTGGTTTAGGATACTGGGGAAAAAATATACTCAGGAATCTGTTGGAACTGAAAGTTTTACATACTGCTTGCGATACTGATTTAGAAATAATTAAGAAAATGGAAAGAGATTTTCCCGATGTTAATTATACTCAAAATTTTGATGATATTCTTGGAAATCCTGAAATCGATGCTATTGCTATATCTACCCCTGCGGTAACCCATGCAACTTTAGCAATAAAAGCAATACAATCTAATAAAGATGTTTTTGTTGAGAAACCTTTGTCTGTAAAAACTGAAGAGGCTATAGAACTTATCAAATTAGCAAGAAAGAAGAAAAGAATACTTATGGTGGGTCATATTTTGCAATATCATCCTGCAGTGTTGAAATTAAAGGAAATGATTGAGACAGGTGAATTGGGCAAAATTCAATATATATATTCAAATCGATTGAATATAGGAAAATTGAGAATTGAGGAAAACATATTGTGGAGTTTCGCACCTCACGATGTATCTGTAATATTAATGCTTCTGGAAGAAGAGCCCACCAGTGTTATGTCATTTGGTGGTAAATATATAACAGATGGTATCTTTGATACGACTCTTACGACTCTTGAGTTTAAAAATAATGTTAAGGGTCACATTTTTGTTAGCTGGCTTCATCCTCTTAAAGAACAGAAACTTGTTGTGGTTGGAACAAAAGCTATGGCAGTTTTTGATGATTTGAGTGAAGAAAAACTATTTATTTTTCCCCATAAAATTGAATTCAAAAATGGAAAAATACCTGTTGCTCATAAAGCGGAAAAATATGTTGTTCCCATTGAAAATAAAGAACCATTAAAAGAGGAACTTATTCATTTTATAAATTGCATTAAAAAAAGAAAAACTCCAAGAACTGATGGTGAAGAAGGATTACGGGTTTTGAGAGTTTTGGAGAAAGCTGAAAGATATCTTAACAATACTTATAATTCCGATATTGTAGTGGTTAAGAAAAACTATTTTTTACATAAAAGTTCGTTTATTGATGAAGATGTAGAGATAGGGGAAAATACAAAAATCTGGCATTTTTCTCATATTTTAAGGAATTCAAGGATTGGTAAGGATTGTATTATCGGGCAGAATGTTATGATTGGACCTGATGTAAATATAGGTAATAAGTGTAAGATTCAGAATAATGTTTCTGTGTATAAAGGAGTAACTTTAGAGGATGAGGTTTTTTGTGGTCCATCCTGTGTATTTACAAATGTATATACGCCAAGAGCCTTCATTGAAAGGAAGAAAGAGTTTTTACCAACTCTGGTTAAAAGAGGGGCAACTATAGGTGCAAATGCTACTATTTTATGTGGAATTACAATTGGAAAGTATGCAATGATTGGAGCAGGGGCAGTTGTTAAAAAGGATATTCCTGATTATGGCCTTGTAGTTGGAGTACCTGCAAGGCAGATCGGGTGGGTTTGTAAATGTGGAACAACCCTTAAATTTGTTAATAATTATTCCAGGTGTGATTATTGTGGTAATGAGTATGAGCAAAAAAAGGATGGTATTATTCAAATAAATAAGCAAAATGACTGATTTTTCGCCCTTTTACATAGGATAGTGTTTTTAATACACTTAATAGGGTATACTTTTACAGGAATGAGATTAAAATATATATGGTCTTTCATATTGTATTGTAACTGAAAAAATGAGGAAATTAACGATTTTTGCAGGTTATGAGAATTCACCCAGGTTTTGTAAAATTTAATGGAAAATTCTCTTGAGTTTCACAAAAAGTTCGTTTATTACATTTATTACTTCTATATCGATATTGATTATTGGTTTTTGCAGAAGTATTCTTGTTGCAAGGATTCTGGGTCCTACAGGTAAGGGACAACTTGATATTCTATTCACTGCAGGTGCTTTGTTGACTACTTTTGGTAATATGGGAATTGGGAATGCAAATATATATTTTCTTGGTAAAAAGAAAGAAGAAAACGATGCCATTATCGGGAATCTCCTAATTTTTTATATATTATGTTCTGCTGTATTGTTAATAATTTACTATTTTTTGCCTGATAGAATTTTTTCTGGAAAAGTAGAAATAAGTAATATAGCAAGAATAACTGCATCTTTATTTGTTCCGTTTATTCTTTTTCACAATCTTTTTAATAGTGTTTTTCTTGGTAAAAAGTTATTTATTAAATATAATGTTTTCCTTTCACTTCATCAGTTTTTATCCCTTATATTTATAGCAGGTTTTATTATATTTTATTATCTAAATTTAATTGAAGCTGTTATTTCGTTAGTTATTTCATATTTTATAGTTGATATAATTATTATTTTATCGCTCAGAGGTATAATTGAAAATAAATTAAGGTTAAAAGTTAAGCTGATGACTGATAGTATTAAGTTTGGGTTGAAAAGTCATTTGGGTAATATTTTGCAATATTTTAATTATCGTCTGGATTTTTTTCTTGTTCAGTATTTTGTTGGTTTTAAAGGAGTAGGATATTATTCAGTTGCATCTGTTCTTGCTGAAGTTTTATACAGGATTCCAGCGTCTGTTAGCAGTATTCTTTTTCCAACAATATCTTCAGAAGAAAAAAAAGAGGAAATAACAAGTTTTACAGAAAGAGTTTGTAGAATTACATTTTTTTTAACATTTGTTTCGGGTGTGTTTCTTATAATTTTTGGTAGATTTTTTATTATGTTGTTCTATTCAGAGAAGTTTGCAAATTCTATAAAGCCGATGATGATACTTGTTCCCGGAGTTACTATTTTAGGTATAGCAAGTATATTATCCAGTAATTTGATAGGTAGAGGGTATCCTCATTATTCGGCTTTTTGCTCCGGGTTCGGGCTTGTAGTTACAATCATCCTTGATCTGATTTTAATTCCTGAGTATAATATCAATGGTGCAGCAATAGCTTCTTCTGTTTCATATTGTACAACAGCTATTGGTTTTATTTTATTTTATAAATTTAAAACAGAATCAAAACTTGTTAATTTATTGATAATAAGAAAAAAAGATTTCGCTTTGATTTTTAGTAAGATAAAGATGTTAAAAATA
>QNDJ01000364.1 GCA_003644825.1 Candidatus Zhuqueibacterota bacterium
AGATTTACATAATTTCTCAATCAATTTACAAAGAGGATTAATAAGATGAAATTTAAAAATAACTCTTATATCATAATAAAAACTAAATAATAGTTTAGTATACGATAATATAGTTTCTGTAACTATTGACTTAAACAGAAATATATGGTCTGGTTCCAGTTCTGAAGTAAGTAGATTTGATGCAAGAAGGTTTAAAACCCTTACAATGAAAGATTGATTGTCAAACAATACAATAAGAGTAGTAACTGTATATCTTGAAAGAAAAAAAAGGTTTGGAATACAGGACAGAGAAGTAAGCTTTTTGGGAAAAGTTGTAGAAAATAATATTGAAAAAAAATATTCCTGTTTTTTTTTTATTTACAACAGAACCATCCCTATTCTTCTTATACTGAAACGACCGTTAACTACTACCTCAAAAAAAAACTTAATGACGGAGATGAAAATTTATAATGTTATAGAGAAAAGGTTAAGACCTTTATTAATACTTTTTAATATTCTGGCATATAAATACCCAAATAAGAACTTTTGAAATTCAATAATTACTGATCAATAATTCTTAATTCACGCAATACAATAATCTTACCTTAAAAGAACCATCTTTTTTACTTCTGTAAACTTTTCAGTTTGTATTCTATAGATATAAACCCCCGAAGGAACATCTTTTCCATTTTTATCCCTGCCATCCCAGATAACTCTGTAATTACCTGAGGGTTTCTCTTCATCAACAAGTATTTTTACAGGCTGCCCGAGAATGTTATAAATAGATAGCTTCACTTTACATATTTTTGGCACTCTAAACCTGATACTGGTTTCCTGATTAAACGGATTGGGATAATTCTGTTCAAGATTAAAATCGCTGGTGAGTTTATCTTTCCCTTTCGTTCCAGTAGGAGTATAATCAATGCAAAGAATTATGCCTTTTTCACCAACAATCCAGCCTGAATTTTCCTTAAAATATACATCATTTAATCGTAAATTTGTAAATGAATTCATTTTTATCCAGTTATTTCCTCCGTCATTAGTAGACAATATTATTCCATTATCACCGGTAATCCAACCGTTCTGGGAACCTGAGAAATAAAGAGAAACAGGATTGAATTCAACAGGAAAATCTACAGCTATCCAGTTCCTACCACCATCAGTTGTTTTTAATAAAAAAGATGCTCTTCCTTTATCTTTCCAGCCTATTATCCATCCTTCATCTCGATTAATAAAATTTATTTTCGTAAGGCTATCGGTTGTATTGCTCTGCATTTCGGTCCAGTTCCACCCATTATTAACAGATTTAAGAATTAATCCGTCATTTCCGACACACCAGAGATAATGGTCTGGTGAAAAATGAATACAATTAATAGAAGTAGTTACATCTGTATCAAGAGGTCTCCAGTTTCTTCCACCATCATGGGAAACATACACTTTACCCTTAGTGCATGCAATCCATCCTATATAGCTATAAAAATCAAAATCATTTATTTTTGATTCGGTATCAATAATTCTTTTATCCCATTTTAAACCACCATTGTAAGTATAAAAAAATTGGTTCTCATCATCCATCATAAAACCGTTATAAGGATCAATAAAGAGAACTTTTTTAAGGTTAGTTTCTGTTTCAGCATCCTGAGTTTTCCAGCTTATTCCTTTATCAAATGTATATAAAATTACTCCCTTATCTCCACATAACCATCCGGTTGAAGCATTAAAAAAATATATGCTATTTAAATCAGGTAAAGGATTATAACATTGAAAATACCAGTTCAATCCACTGTTCCAGGAATAAATTATTGCACCATTTTCACTACAAACCCATATCTTTTTAAAATTTGAAATTGAAAATCCACTTAACGGATATCTATTAAAACTTTTCTCCAGAATCCAGTTTATTCCTCCATCAGTTGTTTTAAAAATTTTACCTCTGTCAGTAATAAACCAACCTTCCAAACCGTTTACAAACAAAATCCTTCTAATAGCGCCAGTATTGTAAAATACCTTATCTTTCCATATATTTCCTCCATCATCTGTATAATAAATGTATCCATCTCTGTTGTCTCTAACTCCAGCAAAATATCCTTTATCACCATTAATAAAATAAATAGAATAAAAATTTACCCCCGTAAAATTTGTTTTCAAATACTCCCAGGTATTACCTCCATCAGTGGTTTTGTATATTACACCATTTTCTCCAGCTACCCATCCGGTCTTTGCATCAATAAAAAATACGTCCCTGAATTTACTGATAGTAGTTTCACCTGATATATGAGATTGAATAATCCAGCTATAGCCACCATCCAGAGTAAAAAGGATAGTTTTATTATATCCGACAATCCAGCCCTGATAAGGTTTAATAAAACACGCACCCGTTAAAAGACTATTTACCATACTCGTCTGAATTTCCCAACTTTCTCCACCATCATAAGTGTAATAAATTCTTCCTCTGGAACCTATAATCCATCCGCTTTTCTCATCATAAAACTCTATTTTCTGGAAGTCAGTTGAATCATTCAAGTTTACCTGGATCCATTCTATTCCTCCACTGGTTGTTTTTAAAAGAAGGCCATTATCACCAACTATCCATCCTTTTGAATCATTTACAAAAAACACATCATTAAGTTTATCCTCATAATACGGTAAATTAACAGGATACCATTCTTTCTTCCGAACAACTATAATTTTAACAACTTTAGATACGACATTACCATTTCCATCATCTACAGTAAATTCTATATTGAATACCCCTGATTCAGATGATTGAGGTGTCCAGGAAAAAACTCCCGTCTCTTCATTAAATTGTGCAGAAAAAGGTAGATTTTTAACAGACCATTGTATCTTTTTACCTTCAGGGTCAACTGAGTGCAGAGTAAATCTCAGTTCCTTTTCGATTGATGTTCCAATTAATTCTGGCGGATAAAACAATGGTGGGTGATTTTGACCGAAAGTAAAACCAATAAAAATAATAAAAAATAAAAAATCGAAAAGTAATAAAAACTTTCTCACTTTTTCTTTATTAAATCATTACCTATTACAAAAGTGGACTTGAAGTCCACTAAAATTTTGATTATTTACGTAAGTCCATATAATTATAATAATTTAACAATGGTGGACTTGAAGTCCACCAGGATTAATTAAATTGAATATAACTTCAATAATAACAACAACAT
>QNDJ01000365.1 GCA_003644825.1 Candidatus Zhuqueibacterota bacterium
ACCGTTTAATATAAATAACAAGGATTGGCGCACTGATTCCAAATATTCCCCCGACTGTCCCAGATATGGTACCCGCAAGAAACTCTCTTTTGGGATGAAATATGTATTTTTTCTGTATTCCTTTGTATAAAATTAAATTTATTGAAAAAGCTATTATTATAAATCCTAAAGATTTTTTTAGATAAACATTGTTAACTAAAATAAACAGGTTTGCCCCTATAATTGAGCCTGTAACCATTCCGGACATTGCTGGCAGTATTAACTTCAGATTAAAGTTCTTTCTTTCTTTATAACCCAGATAATAACCACCTATTACATTAAGCAAACTGATTAAAGGAATAATATCTTTTGGTGCAAAAAATAAAGAAAGAACCGGTACAGCAATCAATGCAGGGCCAAATCCAGCAAACCCTTTAAAAAATTGAGCAATAAAAACTGCAAAGCTCATTACCAGAAATGAAAATAGTGTTATTTCTATCATAATTAATGTCAATTTTACATTTTTAAAGACAGTTCCAAAGCTATTTTCTTTGTCTCAAAATCAAGGAAAAAATTTACATCGGTTCTCTTTCCCGATTTATGGTTAATATTTTTACCTGTAATTCTATTTATATTATCTTTAATTTCATTTCTATCAAGGAAAATATCTATAACAGAACCCAGTATAAAAAGGATGTATATTTTATTCTGTTCATCTTTTTTTAATGATAATTTTGTTATAATACTATGTATATCATCGCCGGGTCGATGTTTATTTGTTATCTGTCTTATAAAATCAAATAGTATGTATCTTGGCATATCCAGCCGACAGATTAAGTAATACATAGAAAGGGGACGAATAAGAAAATCAGGTAGAGTGGTCCTGTTGAGCAAACAATCAATTCCTTCAGATACAATTCTTGTTGTGGTAACTCCGCCTGCGGAGATGACTCCGTTTTCAAATTTCGAGAAATTTCCTCTCCAGGAAGTCCATCCTAAATAGAGATGACCACTCCTGCTTCTGTGGGGATATAACTTAAACTTAACCTCTTCAGCACCCAATAATTTTGTCCATAGACCGTGTCCGAGTTCGTGAGTTATCATTGAGATATAAGTAGCAATAAGAACTTCTCCTGTTATTAAAAGTGTTTTCTTTGCATAAATTATTCCAGAAGAAAAGCTCTGACAATAAGCTTCATCAATCAAATTTTGACCGATAATGAATAATGTAAATAAAACAATAAATAATTTTGTATTAATTCTTTTTTCCATTTTTTCAATTCGTTAAGGTATTCTTGTTTATTGTTCTGAAAAATAGAAATAACCATAACAAACCGGATATAGAAGATAGTATATTGGAAATAAAAATAGCCCACCAGACCCCATTTACTGCAAAATATTTTGACAGGATAAGAGAAAACGGTATTAACAATATAAATAATCTGAGTATTGTGATGACCAGTGCCGGGGAACCTTTTCCGGAGCCTTGAAATGATGATATAGCAACAAGAATAACACCAATAAAAAAGTAAGAAGTTGCAACTATTTTAAGATAATCCGTACCGTATGAAACAAGGGCAGGGTCAGAATTAAAAAGCCTTATAAAGAAATCCGGAAATGAAAGGTAAAATAAACCAACAATCGCCATAAATCCACCTGTAATTCCCATTGCTACCATACTGATTTTTCTTACCCGGTCGAATCTTTTTGCGCCAAAGTTCTGACCTATCATTATAAGGTTTCCTGAAGATAAACCAAGACCGGGCAGAAATGCTATGGAATCCAGCCTCATACCAATACCGTATGCCGCTATCGCTGTATCCCCAAACCTCGATAAAATACTGAGCAGAATGAGCATTGAAGAATTGTTTATTAACTGAGCAAGAGAACTCGGAATCCCTACATTAAATATTTCTTTTATAGATTTTATATCCAGTTTTGGAGAAAACAACCTTATTGAAATCGAACTTTTCGTTCTTAAGAAATAGATAATAATAAAACACACAATGCCTCTTGCTGTAATTGTCGCTATAGCTGCACCCGATACACCCATTCTTGGAAACGGGCCTATTCCAAAGATTAATAATGGGTCAAGAATTGTATTCAGTATTACTGAAGAAATCATTACTTTCATTGGAGTAACTGTATCTCCCTCGCCTCTGAAAATTGAATTAGCCATTATACTGAAATATATGAATATACTTCCTGTCAAAATCGGTTTTATATAATCGATTACAAGTTTAAGAACAGGACGGGTTGCACCTATAATTCTGAAAAAGTCTTCAGCAATAATATTGCCCAGAATTGTTGTAATGATTCCAAAAATTACTATGAGAAACAGGCACTGCTCTGCTGCTATTTTTGCCTTTTCAATATTATTTGCTCCTATATTTCTTGAAATAAGAGATGTGATTCCTATTCCGATTCCACCACCAATAGCTATCATAAATAGCTGAACCGGAAAAGCCATTGACACTGCAGCTATAGCTTCTTTTCCAAGCCTGCCAACAAAAAGCATATCTACAAAGTTGAAGCTTGTATGGAGCGCCATCGCAATAATCATAGGGCTGGATAAAATAAAAAAGTTCTTTATTATATTACTCTCCATCATCCTGTTTCTTCCTTCTGGAATTTCCATATATCCCTTTCAAAAAAATTTAAAGTTAAAATATAAGCAATAAATTCTATTAAGGCAAAAATAAATTAACGAAATTTTTTTATTAATGAGTCAAATAAATGGTCAAATTTTATAAGTTGCTGTTTTTTATCAGTTCAGTCAGAGATGTATAATCTATAATCTTTTTTCAATTTCATATTTAGAACGGGTATCTTTTCCTGTTATTTAATAGTTTCTACCCGGGTCAGAAGATTGCATCTTCGCAATAATAGCTTTAGTTTTAATTGAATAGCCACATCAGAAGCAATATGCAATATTAAAAGTTCGGTAAAGATTTCCAGGTTATTGAAATTTTACTTAATCCTTTATCCGCACCAGAATTGAATTCTGGTGCTTGAACAATCCAACTGTAAGTCATTAAAATGACTTTTCCTATAAGGATTATAACTTTATTATTAAAACCCAAAAACAGTCTCTTCAGAGACTTCCAATGTATATTTACCACTACCAGAATTCGATTCTGGTAGTGGTATTCTGGTAGTATAAGAAATTAACAAA
>QNDJ01000366.1 GCA_003644825.1 Candidatus Zhuqueibacterota bacterium
GGTAAAACCCATCCGTGAAGGCAACACTAAATAAAAATAATTAGAGAAAATACAAAGGAATTTAAGGAACTATTGAGTCATAAAAATAGTAAGATAACTGAACTTAACATTAAAAAGGATATAATATAAAATGGCTGGTAAATATTGAAGGGGGTGATGAAATTAATTAATTTATTTTAATAATATAATTTTTTAAAGAATATTCTCTTGTCTTCCATAATGTTTTCGTAAGAGAGGATAGAATTGCTATCTTGCATCTACCTCCGAAAATAACATTATAAGACAGAGAAAGTAAAAGAAAATTAGGAGGAAAGAATGCAAGGTAGTAAACTTTATGTAGGTAACCTTAATTATTCTGTTAATACAGAACAATTAGAAGAATTGTTTTCAAATTATGGAGAAGTAAGAAACGTCAATATAATTGAAGGCAAAGGGTTTGGATTCGTGGAAATGTCAAGCCAGTCTGAAGCTGAAGGTGCAAAAGAAGCATTAAATGGTTCCGAATTTAAAGGCCGAACCCTGAAAGTGGACGAAGCTCGTCCACCAAGAAACAGACAAAGAAGAGATTTTCGAAGATACTAAATTCATTAGAAAATCCAATCAAAATCATTTACACTAATAAACCTGCCATTTAATATTGTACAAATAAAGGGGAAATCTATGGTTTCCCCTTTATTCTGGTAATTAAAAAACTATATGAAATTAAAAAAAGAACTTAATCTTCTGGATGTTTTTTGTATAACGGCCGGAGCAATGATGAGCTCCGGGCTTTTCATTCTTCCTGGACTTGCACACATAAGAACAGGTCCCTCAGTTCTTATTTCATACCTTTTTGCTGGTTTTCTGGCTGCTTGCGGAATGTTAAGTCAGGCTGAACTTGCATCAGCTATGCCAAAATCTGGAGGAACATACTTTTATGTTACAAGGAGTATGGGGTTAGCAGTAGGAACTATTTATGGTTTAATAACACTTATGGCTCTTGCACTAAAAAGCACATTTGAACTTATAGGTATGGCTGCCTTCACAAATTTCATCGTTAGTATTGATATAAAGATAATTGCATTCTCATTTTGCGTCCTTTTTGTTTCCATTAATATCATTGGAGTAAAGGAAGCAGGTAGAATACAGGTCGTTCTACTATTTTGTATACTAACAACTCTTCTTATATACATAATTAAAGGTTTACCAATTGTCAGAGTTCAAAATTTTGAACCTTTTACACCTTCTGGTCTTAAAGAGATTTTTTCCACTGCAGGTTTTGTTTTTGTTTCCTATGGTGGTCTCTTAAAAATTGCGAGCATAGCTGAGGAAGTTAAGGACCCGGGAAGAGTTCTCCCTCTGGGAATGATACTTTCACTTATAACAATAATTGTTTTTTATATGCTGGTTATATTTGTAACTATAGGTGTGCTGGGCAGTGAAAAATTAAATAACACTCTAACACCTATTTCAGATGGAGCAGTAATATTCCTCGGTTCCCGGGGTAAAATTATTCTAAGTATTGCTGCCATTCTTGGATTTATTTCAGCTGCAAACGCAGGAATTATGGGTGCATCCAGGTATCCGCTGGCTCTAAGCAGAGATGATTTACTGCCCGGATTCTTTGGAAAAATAAACAAAAAATTTAAAACTCCTCATTACTCTATCCTATCAACTGGTATAATTATGATTGTTGCCCTTTTTTTAAAATTAGATGTAATAGTAAAATCAGCTTCCTGTATTTTAATTCTCACCTATATTTTTTCCTGTTTTGCCAACATCATACTGAGAGAAAGTAGATTACAGAACTACCAACCCCTTTTTAAAACACCCTTATATCCATGGGTACAAATTATTGGTATCATAGGTTTTGGGTTTTTACTGTTTGAAATGGGTAAACAAGCCTTATTAATAAGTTTAATTCTTATTGCAGGAGGTCTTTTTATTTACTGGTTTTACGGTAGAATAAGAACCGAAAGAGAATTTGCCCTGCTTCATCTCATCGAAAGAATTACAGCAAAAGAACTTACCTCTCATTCTTTAGAAACAGAATTAAAAGAAATAATCACTGAAAGAGATGATATAATAAAAGACAGATTCGATAAAATAATAGAAAATTGCACAATACTGGATATTGAAAAATCGTTATCAGCAGAGGAATTCTTTAAATTAATTTCAAATAAAATTGCAGACAATCTCAAGATGAAACCGGATTCTCTACTACAACTACTCCTTAAAAGAGAGAAAGAAAGCAGTACTGTTATCAGCCCCGGCCTTGCAATACCACACATCATTATCGAAGGAGAACACACTTTTGATATTATGCTTATTCGTTGCAAAGAAGGAATAGTTTTTCCTGATGTAAATGCTAAAGTTCATGCAGTATTTATCCTTATCGGAACAAGAGATGAACGAAATTTCCACCTACGTGCACTTGCGGCAATTGCCCAGATTGTTCAAAATCCCCACTTCGAAGAAAAATGGTTAGCAGCAAAAAATATAGAAGCACTCAGAGATATTATCCTTCTGGGTAAAAGAAAAAGAATATGATGACTAAAAAATTTATATTTTAAATATTAATCTATAATTAAACAACCTTATTGAAAGTAAACGTTTTTTTACCCTTTTTTAAAAGTTTAAATAGCCCCTCACCAGTTATTCCATTCAATATTTCATCTTCTTTCAGATGATGGTCACTGAATGACAGGAGTCCTTCAGGCTTCAATACTCTGTATAATCCTCTTAAAACATTCTCAGGAGTACTTAAATCATGGAAAGTATCGTACAGCAAAATTATATCTATATTACTATCGGGTAATCCAGTTTCACAGTCTGAAATTATGGTTTCAACATTTATTAATTTCTTCTTACTGGCAATTTTTTTAACTTCCCTTATTGCAAGAGGATTAATATCCAGTGCATAAACTTTTCCTTTTTCACCCACCAATCTGGAAGCAGGAACCACATAACTACCCGGTCCACAACCATAATCGAGTAAGTAGAAACCCTGTTTTATATCCATTTCTTTCAGAATGTTCATTCTGGGAAATAAAAAATCCCTTATCTTGAAACAAAAAGACATTAATTTGAAATCAATATTTGAACCTGATTTATCCATAATCACAAGCTTAACAATAGAAATTAAAAATACTCTTTTGAAAAGGTAAAAAA
>QNDJ01000367.1 GCA_003644825.1 Candidatus Zhuqueibacterota bacterium
CTTCAGTACTTACCCTATCTCTGATTTCAAGTAGAGTTCTTTTTCCATCTATGAAATTCATTATTTCGTATATTTTCATATTGGCATCTTTCATAGATGAAACGAAATCGTCTACAGTTTTGAAATCTTCTTCTGGGATGTTTGCTTCTTTAAGGTAATTTTTCCACAGAGCACTGAGAAACAGTTTTGTTCTTTTAGGGATGATTCTATCAGCCTCTTTTTCGGTTTCGGTCAGGGCTCTGACCCTTGGTTCTTTACCGAATCTTGAACAGAGGAATTCATAATACTTAACGGTATTTGTTTTTATATTGTTTCCTGTTGATTCAACTCTCCTGGCAATATTGTCTATATAATTTCTGTAATCTTCATTTTTTATGAATATTTTAGTTGAGAGAACAGCGTTTTTTTCTCTATCGATTGTGAAGTTAATTTTATTCTGAACAAGGTAGAACAGTCTATCCAGATTATCTGAATCTATTCTGGATAGAGCCTGAATTCCCTTTCTGCTGGATTCAGAGATTCTCTTAATGCCTTGGGCTGCAACTTCTTCGGTGAGAGCAATTGTTTGTTGAGGGTTTATATTAGCCAGAAAAATTATAGAACCAAGAGCTATAAATCCGACTCTTTTTAACTCTACCGGGTCGCACTTATCAGGGGTATCCTGATGTGTGTGGTAAAAATTATCGGGCCAGTGAACAAGAGAAACTGCCGGTACACCAATTCCGCCGTCGTTTATCCAGTAGTGGTCACTGCCATAGATTGCAGGCATAACCCGATAGTTAAAATAGTAATATCCGCCTGTTGGGCTTCTAATGATTCTGGTATCAATGTATCTTGTGAGATTCACAACGAGGTCATTCAGATAAGTGGGTATAGAATCAGGCGTCCTGAATATTCTGAAGATTGAATCACATTTTTTGAGGTTTTCTCCGACCATATCCATATTTATGCAGGCGATTGTTTTTTTGCTGAAATCTGGGTGAGCACTCAGATGAGCAACTGTGCCATAGTTTTCAGGAACCCACATAAACCTTATGGTTCGTTGAGGTGGTGGTATTATTCTTTTTCTTACCAGTTCTTTAATTGTAGACGCTATTTCGAAGAGAGATGCGGACCCACTGGCATTATCATTGGCTCCAGGTTTGTAATGACAGAGATGTGCAATTAGAAGGAGTTCCTCATCGGGATATCTGGTTCCGGGTATTATAGCGGTCAGATTTTCAAGTTTACTGTATATTAAATCGGCATTTACAACCGCATGAACTTTCAGTTTTTTCTTTTCCTGGAGTAGTTTTTTAAGTTTGAGCCCATTTTCAAAGGAAAGAATAAATCCAAAGGTTCTATTTTCAGTCCAGTTATTGTTTGTATCAAGCCAGTTGATTAGTGTGGGTAGATGAGTTCTGTTGGGGTCTGTCCAGTATGATATGATTCCTTTAGCTCCATATTCCCCAACAGCCTTTTCCTGAATTAGATATGGTGGTGAAGAAGTTAATACAATTTTTCCTTTAATATCTTTATTCTGATAATCTTCATCATCTAATCCGTTTCCAATATCTACCACTTCGGTTACTGTATCCACTGAGATACTATAATTTGCAAGGCTTGTGTTTACTTCAGAGAAGTCAGCAAGTTTTACTTTTTGCTGACCTGTTTCAGGGTCAACAATCCATAATTCACCTTTTTTAGCATCCCATCCATATCTGGACCTCAGGCTGAAATACTTATTAGTTCCATCAGAAATGAATTCTTCAATATTGATTTTATCAAGCCCGATTTCTTCAAGTTTTTCTTTTAAAAGAAGAGCAGATTTATGATAGCCCGGAGAACCGTCTATTCTGTTATATTTAGCAATTTCTCTTATTAAGTCTAAAGTTCTTTCACCTGAATATTCATTGAGGATGCTGTTGCAGATTTTTTCAGATAGCAAACAGGATGTCTGAGAAAAAAGATTTCCTCTAATGATTATTAATAGAAATGAAAGGCATAAAATCAGAATCTTTCTCATTTATCTGCCTCTAAACTTCTATGTGTATAATATTAACTTTATTCAGGTCAATTTCTCCTAAACCTTCTTTATGAGCCCTTATTATGGTGGGGACTTTTTCCAGCTCGAGCCCTACAAGTTTTGTAGCACAGTATGTATCAATTGCAACTCTATCTGTTCCTGCAATTACCTGAAGAGGGTCAGTTGTTTTTCCGGGTCCAAAAGGACCATTTGAAAGAAGAATTGACATACCATCCACAACGGCGAATGTAAATTTCAGGTTCAGGTTAAGGTCTACAATACAATTATCAAGATGTTCCCAGTCGTGGGCATGAAAATATGTATTTTCAAGATTAATACCCATAAAATTTTTCATTGTTCCGGTAAAATTACAACCTATATGCTGTTTACAGATAGGGATCGTTATGAAAACGTCATTTTCAATAACGTTTCTATCCACTTCTATAATTCTTATTCTTTTGCCATTTGGTACTTTAATTTTAACATACTGGTCTCTATTGAATTTTCTGTTTGTTCGTGTTGGATAAGAAAGAGGAAAGATTTTTCCACCTTCACTTTCAACGGCTTTTTTATGTCCATTTCTTTGCCAGGCTTTTATCGGGTGTTTTCCTGTGCAGATGACTTCTCTGGCACCCGCTTCTTTGCACATTCTTACTACAGCTCGAACAACCTCTGGATTTGTGCTTGTTGATGGTATTCTACCCTGAGGATTTGGCAGAATTACTACCTTATCTCCAGACTTCACGAATTTTTCTATTCCACCAATAGATTCAACGGCTTTAATTGTGTTTTTGAAAGCGTCCTTTCCATGAGCAACTGCTATATCAGGCGTGGATTTTGATAAAGGCTTTCTATAATAAATTTTATCCACCCCTGAAAGAGCTCCTGTTCCTAAAACTGTAACGCCAAGAAATGCCGAGGACTGAAAAAATTCTCTTCTATCAATTTTCTTAACCATATTTTTCCTCCTGTGTTATTATTTTTATTTATTAAAGGATTTCAGTATCGTTCCGATAAAAGATATTTAATTTTCAGATTTGAACCACAGAAAAGCAGGATGGATAACTCATTTCTGTTCTTTCAGACTTATCTTTTTAATGAAATCTGCATTTAATTTTTCTTTTTTGCTTACTGTTAAAA
>QNDJ01000368.1 GCA_003644825.1 Candidatus Zhuqueibacterota bacterium
GAGCAATTATATAATTGCCATTCTAAATTGAGAAAGGAAAAAAATGAGTTATGTAAGGATATTTTCTTTTATTATTGGCGCTGTTGGGCTTTTAATTGCTGTATTGCCGAAAATTTTTTTTAAGTTCAATAAAGTTTTTAATAGAGTAATTTTTACAGATGCAGAGTTTTTTTCATCTCCCAGAATTAGTGGAGTTATTTTTTTAATAATAGGATTTATTCTCGAATTTGTTGCATATCGGTTCAGGTCAATTTATCCATCAATTTTTGTGAATTTCCCGTATTTGCCATTATTGATTGTAGCATTCCTGTTGATAGGATTGGTATCGATAATTACAGGCATTATTTTCCTTGTTAAACCAGCAATATTTGTAAAGATAAACGAGGTAGGAAATACAGTTATATTTTCTGAAAAAAGTGTTTATTCCAATCCCAGATTTTTCGGAGTTATATTAGTAATCATTTCTATTATTTTGTTTTTTGTGTAACTTAGCCTGAGGAACAAAAAATTTTGTTTAACGTTAAAAGATGGGTATTAAATTTGAGGGGAAGATGATGAGAAAATTAAAAATTGAAGAAGGATTTTCCTTAGTTGAGGTTGTAATAGTGATTGTAATTCTGGGAATTATTTCAGTTGTAGCCATTCCGAGAGTATCTAATTTTATCTCTCAATCAAAAATAAATGCAACTATGAATGAAATGAAAATACTGAAAAAAGCAATAATAGGTGACCCGAGTTATACAGTAAACGGTGTTCCAATTGATAGAGGTTTTAAAGGAGATGTGGGTCAATCCCCTGCAAAACTTGAAGATTTAGTTACAAATGATGGTAGTTATCCTGCCTGGAATCGCTGGACAAAAACAGGGTGGAACGGCCCTTATATAAATGATAATGGTTCAGGTGATTATCTTAGGGATGCATGGGGTACAGAATACCAATTAACTTCAAATTCTATAAGAAGTGCAGGACCTAACAAAGTTTTTGGAGATGATGATGATATTGTTGTGAATTATTAAAAGATTGTTAATCTTTATTTTTTTACCTATTAGTCAGGGGGAAAATTATGAAATTAAATATAAAATTTTTAAAAAATTCATCCGGGTTTACACTAATAGAGCTTGTTGTTGTAATTGTAATTTTAGGAATATTATCTCTGGTAACTATAAGGAGTATTACATCAACATCGGAGAGAGCAAAATTTGAAGCTACGGTTCAGGAAATGGATGTAATAGCAAAAGCTGTAGTTGGAGACCCCTCATTGATGGAGAACGGTGTGAGGACAGATTTTGGATATGTTGGGGATGTAGGACAGTGGCCATCATCTTTGAATGACCTTGTGCAGGATCCGGGTGTTGGAAACTGGAGGGGACCTTATCTTAAAATAGATTTCAATGAAAATTCTCAGGATTATTTATATGATGCATGGAATAATGCGTATACGTTTCCAAATGCATATACTATTCAAAGTTCAGGTGGTGGTAGCGGGACAATTACAAAAAAAGTAGTAAATAGTTTAAATGATGCTTTAAATAATTCTATTATAGGGAACTTAACTGACTGGAATGGTAGTTCACCACTTGATTCTGATCTATCAAGTTTTACTGTAACAGTAAAACTACAGAGTGGTCTTCCTGATTTAACAGCAACCATTAGTTCAGGTGGTTTATATGAAGTAACGGGTGTTCATATTGGTAATCATACTGTTATTGGGGTTTATGATCCTCCATCTGCAGAGCCGATGACAGTGTCGAAGTATGTTTCAGTTAATCCTGGTTCTGTTACAAGAGCAGATATAAGATTTTCCACTACATTTGAGGGGACTGGTGCTGGAGGTTCTGGACCCGGGGGTTCCCCCCAAGCGGATTTGCTAACAATTACAGGAGACCCTACAATTGGCAATAGAGTTGCTAATGGATTGAGACTTGGAAATACTTCAGACAGTCAAACAATCCAGATAGACCAGCTAACAGTGGATTGGACCAATGCTCAGGGTAATGAAAGGTATAATCAGATATTGATTAATGGAGATTCAAAATGGTTTTCTTTATTCAACCCTCAAAGAGCAGGAACAACTCAAACTTTATCTAATGCTACAATTAGCCCGGGAGCTACTGATTGGGTACTGGAAATTAGATGGAGTTCTTTTTATCAAAATCCTCAGGGAAAATCTTTAATACTGACATTCTGGATGTCCGATGGTAGTTCCAAATCGTTTCCATAGAACATAAAATGGTATGAAGAATATGAATTTTTTAATTAAAAAATTAATAAAAAATCAAGAAGGTTTTACATTACTTCATCTTATAATGATAATAGTAAGTTTTGGTATTCTTGCAGCGGTATCCGTGAGGTTTATGGTATATGCGACTTCAGAGGGAAAGAAAACCAGTGCAATTAAAGAAATGAAGGAGATATTGAGGGGAATTTATGGTGAGCCGGAGCTGACTAATCAGACAAATTTTGGTTATATAGGAGATATGGGACAGTTTCCACCGAGTCTTGATAAACTATATGATGGAAGGGGAGAAGGTGCAAACTGGGATGGTCCCTATGTTTCTATAGAGTTTGTTGAATCTGAATCTGAATTGTTAAATGACCCCTGGAATCAACCTTATGTAATAGATTATAATGATGGTTTAATAAAGAGTGTTGGAAGTGGAGATGATATTGTAGTTAATTTTCATGTATCTTCAAGTAAACTATTGAATAACAGGCTGAAAATTACAGTAAAAGATTGGAATGATAAAGAGCCAAAATGGTTTAGCTATTTTAATTTCAGGTGCAGGCTTTATCGCATAGGAAATAAAGGAACAAAGAATATTCTTGTAGGAACGTTAAACAGTTACAATGCTTCGAGTAAGTTTACTTTTACAAATATTCCAGTAGGAAATTACAGGGTAGAAGTAAGATATTCAACTGAAAATATAACTCAAAAAAGATATGTAACAATTTATCCCACCGGCATAACAACAAATTTAACGATTAAATTCAGCACGTCTTTCCCCCAGAGTTTATTTTAACTAAATGATGAAGATTTATCATAATAACTATATTTCATTTTTTAGAATTATATGTTGTGGTTGATTTGATTACGGAATCCGGTTGAAAAAAAATTGAAAAAAATTAATTTTTTTCTTGACA
>QNDJ01000369.1 GCA_003644825.1 Candidatus Zhuqueibacterota bacterium
GGTCTGTATCAATATCATCTATAAATTTTCCATCTTTATCTTTAATTAACCATACTTTTCCTTTAATAATAGTCGATTTATTCATTTGAGAATCTCCCTGTTAAGACTTAAGATTAGAAGAATTATAAATAATTTTTTTATATTACTTCTTCAGGTGAAGCTATTCTTCCGAGTAGAGCAGAAGCGGCAGCAGTTGCCGGACTTGCTATATAAGTATCACCATCTCCCTGTTTTCCTTTAAAGTTTCGGTTTGAAGTACTGACCTGCACTTCACCTTTACCTGTCATTCCAAGCTGTCCTGAAGCGCATCCGCCACACCCAGGATGGCTGATAATTACACCTGAATCGTAAAGAATCTCCAGTATCCCTTCTTTAAGCATCTGTCCGTATACTTCTTTTGTTGCAGGAGTAATTTTCATCATAACATTTTTATGGACTTTTCTACCCTTAAGAATATCAGCAACAACCCTGAAGTCTTCAAATCGTCCATTTGTGCAGGAACCAACAAATACAGAGTCGATCTTCACATCTTTTAAATCCTCAACATCAAAAACATTTTCAGGTTTTGGAGGTGCAGAAATCTGAGGTTTCAGATTGCTAACATCAATTTCGATTTCATCAACATAATTTGCATCGGCATCCGCCGTAATAGTTTTAATCATCCTGTTACCTGAGCGGAATTTCAAAAATTGTAATACTTCTTCATCAGGAGTAATAAAACTTATTATTCCACCAATTTCAGTTGTCATACTTGCAAGAGTTATTCTTTCATAAAGTTTAAGATTATCTATACATTTTCCATAATATTCAATAGCTTTACCAAGAGCCCCTTTTGCTCCGAAATATTTTACAACTGCAAGGGTTAAATCTTTAGCAGTTGCTGGAAAAGAATATGAACCTTTTATTGTTACTTTTATTGTGTATGGTACTTCAAACCAGGTTTTACCTGTTTTAAAGGCAAAAGCGATATCCTGGTCACCCATTCCCTGCCCAAAAGCACCAATGCACCCCAGAATATTCAGGTGGCTATCCGTTCCAACAAAAGTATAACCTGGAAGAACAAGCCCTTTTTCAATAGCCACATGGCTTCCAATTCCTGCATCAACATCATAAACTTTGATTCCCTGCTCTCTTGCAAAAATCCTGCAGACCTGCTGGTTATTAGCATAGGGTATAGTATTTGCAGGAGCAACGCAATCAAAGGTAAAAAAGGTTTTTTTCGGATCATCAATGGTTTCTCCAGGGTAATTTACCTGAAAGTTTTTTACCACATTTGCTCCACCAAAATCCCTTGCAGTTCTTACATCAAGTTTAATCCATACAATATTTCCGGGTTTTACTTCATCTTCAGAATGAAATGAAAATATTTTCTCTATTATAGTTTTCCCCATAATTATTCTCGACTTTTCTTAAATACATAATTCAATTATTTTATTAAAGTTACAATTTTCTTGCTATTTCTTCAGCAACCTCAAGGGTCGTGTTTGTACCACCCATATCATAGGTTCTGACTTTTCCCTCTTTAATCACTGTTGATATTGCATTGATTAATCTCTGTGATTTTTCTGTTTCGTTAAGGTAATCAAGCATAAGTTTTGTTGCAAGCAACATAGCTATAGGGTTCACCTTATACATTCCTGCATATTTTGGCGCAGAACCGTGAGTTGGTTCAAAGATTGCAAAGTTATCTCCTATATTTCCACTTGAAGCAAATCCAAGCCCTCCAACAAGTTGAGCACAGAGGTCAGAGATAATATCTCCAAACATATTGGTAGATACAAGTACTCCGTAGTCCTGGGGATTTTTAATAAGCCACATACACATTGCGTCTATATTTGTTTCCCAGAGTTCAATTCCAGGATACTCTCTTGCTATTTTTCTTGCTTCTCTGACCATTAACCCGGATGTTTCCCTCAATACATTCGGTTTTTCCACCACAGTAACACTTTTGTATCCATATTTTTTTGCATATTCAAAAGCCTGTCGCGTAATGGTCTGACAGGCTTTTCTGGTAAAAATCCTGCAGGATAATGCTATATCATCACAGGAAACATTCCTGAATCTACTCATTTTTGGATGAATCTCCAGCAGAAGTTTCTTCAATTCTTCAGGTAATGGATGAAACTCCACACCAGAATACAACCCTTCAGTATTTTCTCTAAAAACAACAAGGTCTATATCATCTCTATAATTGAGAGGATTTCCGGGGAAAGCCTTACACGGCCTAAGATTTGTATGTAGATTAAACTCCTGCCTTAATCGAACAATGGGACTGAAATAAATATACCCTTTACCTCTTAGCTCATCTTTAAGTTCTTTATCAGCTTCTTCTTTGGGTTTGGATGTAATTGCACCAAACAAACAGCAATCACATTTTTTTAACAGGTCAATTGTTCTATCAGGTAATGGATTCCCCTCATTGACCCAGAATTCCCAGCCGACATCACCGGGAAAATATTCTGCATCCAGTTTAATTGCATCAAGAACTATTCTTGCCGCATGCATAACATCTTTTCCCACTCCATCACCTTCAAGCCATGCTATTTTATATTTACCCATAAACTCCTCCATATTTAGATAATCAACATAATTTAAACAATATTACCAATTTAACAAAATCAGCATAAAATAAAGTAATAAACATTTACAAGTTTTATAACCCTTTTTAAAAATAAGAAAAATATTTATTCTATCCCCAGAATTTTTTTTGTATGAGGAATAAGTCCTCCATCGTTTATTATACCTAATATACTTTCCGGCAGGGGTGGAAAAGTAAAAATTTTTCCTCTGGAATTTATTTCACCTTTTTTGAAATCTATTTCTATTTCTTCATTATTTTTGATGAAATCAACAGCTTCTCTGGACTGAATAACCGGAATCCCTGCATTTACAGCATTCCTGAAGAATAGCCTTGAAAATGATTTAGCAATTATTGCTCCAATATTATTATATTTCAGACAGAATGCGGCCTGTTCTCTGGAGCTTCCACAACCAAAGTTTAAACCAGCAACAATTATATCATTTGGTTTAACATTTTTTGCAAAATTCGGGTCTAAATCTTCAAGGGCATGTTTCGCCATCTCGGATGGTTCCGAAACAGTATATGTATATTTACCAGGAAATATTACATCTGTATTTATA
>QNDJ01000370.1 GCA_003644825.1 Candidatus Zhuqueibacterota bacterium
ATCAAGTTTGAATCCTGCAACCAGAGATAATATAAAAGCAACAAATAATATCAATATTACCTTAAATTTATTTTCCAGAGCTTTCAAAAGAAGTCTTTCATATAATCTGGAAAATCTTTCAAAAAAATTATCAAACAGTACAAATACCGGATTAAATATTCTATTAAGTATCTTTACAATACCCGAAATCCAGTACTTAATGAGTTCTTTTACAAAGGTAAAAAAAATTATAAAGAATTTTTCAATGAAGAATACAATAACTTTGAAGGGGAAAATAATTATTTTTAAAATTTTACTTTTATATATTTTTTTCTTTTTTTCTACTTTTTCAATTTCAAAACATTTTATACCACCAGTATAAAAAAAACGGGATGCAAGAACAGGAAGAAGTGTTAATGCAACAAGAAGTGAGGTAAGAAGAGAAAACACAACGGTTAAAGACTGTTGCTTAAACAGTTGTCCTGCAACTCCTTTAACAAAAACAATGGGCAAAAAAACAGCAATTGTTGTAAGTGTGGAAGCAACAACAGGCATACTTATCTCTCTGGCACCTACAACCGCAGCCTCAATTCTTGATTTACCTTCCTGCCTGTGCCTGAAAATATTCTCAAGCACAACTATGGAATTATCAACAAGCATTCCTACACCCAGAGCAAGACCACTTAGAGACATCATATTAAGGCTGATATTTGCAAAATAAAGAAGTATAAAAGTGGCAATTATTGAAATCGGTATAGAAAGAGCAATGATTACCGGATTGCGAAAATCATGTAAAAATAAAAATAAAACCAAAAATGCTAACATTCCACCATATATTATTGCCCGCAAAACGTTTTTTATTGCTCCGGAAATAAATTCTGCCTGGTCATAAGCAACAGCAGTATCAATTTCGGGATATTCTTTTTCTAACTGGTTCAAAACTTTTTTTACTTTTCCTGAAACCTTTACTGTATTGCTTCCTGCTTCTTTCTGGATAATAATTCCAATACTTTCGTTTCCATTAA
The DNA here is from genome assembly GCA_003644825.1 of Candidatus Zhuqueibacterota bacterium. GTDB lineage: Bacteria > SM23-31 > SM23-31 > B21-G16 > B21-G16 > B21-G16. The sequence goes on from QNDJ01000370.1 coordinate 1,005, forward strand.
ACCTTGTGATACTGTTTCTTTTTTTAAAAGAATCCTCAATATTTGCAATATTTTTAAGGTAAATCAGTGTTCCATTTTCATTTCTTCCAACAACCACATTTTTTAACTGGTTTATATTTTCAAATTCTCCTATAGTTCTCAAAGAGTATCTGAATCTTCCCTTTTTTATCGTTCCACCGGGCAAACTAAAATTTGCATTTTTGAGGCTCGAAATCACCTTTTCCAGGGGCACATTATAGCTATTCATAAGTTGTGGATTAATTGTTACCTTTATTTCCCTATCCATACCACCGGTAACAGATGCAAGTGCAACACCTTTAATCTGCTCCAGTCTTCTCTTTATAACTGTTTCGGATAACTCTTTTGTGCGTAATAAGCTACTTCCGGAAATAGAAATTGACATCACTGGCTGGCTTGAAGGGTCTATTCTTATAATTACAGGTTTCAAAGTGCGGGATGGAAGTGTATTCCTTATTCTATCAAGTTTTTCCCTCACCTTCAATGTTGCAAAATCCATATCAGTTCCCCATACAAACTCCACAGTTACAAGAGAAACTCCCTCTCTTGAAATTGATGTTATCCTTTTAATTCCGGATAGTGTACTTATAATACTCTCGATTGGTTTGGTCACAAAAGATTCTATTTCTTCAGAAGCAACATCAGGGTATTGAGTTTGTATTGTAAGGCTGGGAAAACTTAAATCAGGAAGTAAATCCACAGATAGCCGGGAAAGAGAAACCAGACCTATCATTATAACCGCAATAAAAAACATTATTATGGTAACAGGTCTGTTTACTGAAATCTGACTTATGTGCATTATCCCAAAAAATGAAAATAATTTTTATTGAATATCTAAATACCGAATTCAATTTTTACTTCTTAACCTTAAAACCGTAATTCATAAATCATAGTTACTTATATTATTTTATAATTTTCACTCTAACATCGTGTGCCAGTGTATAATGTCCTGCAACAGCAACAGGTTCACCTTCTTTTAATCCAAGGGTGGAGCTCAGAACCTCAACATATTTTTCATTTTCAAGCCCGGTCTCTACATAACACCATTTAGCAAGTCCATTCCTTATAATAAAAAGCAGCTTTCTCTGGTCTCGTATCAGAATAGCATTTTTATCTACGAGCAAACGATTCTCAAAAATTTGAGATTCTATCTTCACTATTGCATGCATTCCGGGTTTTATTTTTTCTTCGGGATTATCAGCAAGTATCATAACCTGGCAGGTTTTCGTTTTCGGGTCAATAACAGGATTTACTGTTACAACTTTTCCTTCAAAAATCTTATTATTATATGCACTTAAAATAATGTATACCTTTCGTCCAGATTCTATGTACCCTACTTCACTTTCCAGAATACCTGCCTTTATCTTTACTTTAGACATATCTACAAGTTTTAAGCACCCGGTAGAAGTTGTAACTCTATATCCTTTATCGATTTTCAGGTTTGCTATTTTTCCTGAAAAAGGGGCTTTAACTATTGTATTTTTCAATTTCAATAAAGCTCTTTCTGCATTGACCTCTGCTCCTGTTAAGCCGCTCTGGTATGCAATAATTTCATCTCTTTTTTCACCACTTAAACCAAGGGCAACATTGTAATTTCTCAGAACTTTTTCATATCTTCTTTTGCTAATTTTTCCATTCTTAAAAAGCTTATCTGCTTTTAACTTCTCATTTTTCCATTTCTTTATAAAACTATCAACTTGTGTAATTTTATTACCCTGCCTGTTAATATTACTGGTATTTACTTCTCCTCTTCTAATTATATACTCAACCTGAGCCTTTAGAAGCTCTGAGTTTGCGGTTTTCAAATCCAGCTTAATTTCTTCATCGTTAAGTTTAAATAAAACATCACCTTTTTTCACCTTTTTTCCTTCATAAACGTAACATTCTTCAATAATTCCATTCAATTTTGGGTAAATTGTTAGTTCTCTTAAAGCAAAAACAATACCTCGGGCTGTGATAGTTTTGACCAGTTTTCCTCTAAAAGCCTTTTCTACCTGAACCGGTATTGCAACATCAATCATCCTTTTAGAATCTGAAACAACAGATTCTGTTGCCTCATTCTTTTTATCAATTTCCTGTTTAATCCTTAAATAAATACCTGATAATATGATAAT
>QNDJ01000371.1 GCA_003644825.1 Candidatus Zhuqueibacterota bacterium
AGTTTATTATGAGAGATAAAAAATCAATTTCCAGGAGGAGTTTTATTAAAGGTGTAGGTGGCGGATTAGCCGGTACTGCTGCATTAGCAACCGGTGTGCTGGCAAAAGGTAAAATTAAACAGGAAGAAACCGCTACTGATTCCGAAAAGGTCAAAGTGAAACTAAATGTTAATGGAGTAAACTATGAACTGTTCATCGAGCCAAGAGTTACTCTTGTTGAAGCTTTGAGAGATAGGCTCGGTTTAACAGGAACAAAAATAATCTGTAACAACGGAGAATGTGGTGGTTGTACTGTAATTATGGATGGAAGAGCTGTTTATTCCTGTATGATACTTGCGGTAGATGCCCAGGGAACAAAAATTCAGACAATCGAGGGAATAAAAAAGAATGGAAAACTCCACCCTGTTCAGGAAGCTTTTATAAAAAACGATGCTTTTCAATGTGGTTTTTGCACACCTGGATTTATTATGTCTGCCAAAGCTTTACTCGACCATAATCCTCATCCTGATGAAAAAGAAATTAAACGAGCTGTATCAGGAAATATTTGTAGATGTGGCTCGTATAATTACATTGTAAAAGCGGTAAAAGAACCTTCTAAAATATTTAATAAAAATAAATTGAGGAAAATATTATGGCTGTAAAAATATTAAAAGTATATAATACAGATGAAGATATATACGAAGAGATTATCGGAGAAGTTCAGGAAGAAGTACCTGAAGCCTGGCCCGAAAATAAAGAACTAAAAATTATAGGGAAAAGAATCCCAAGAATAAATGCGCCTGAGATTGTAACTGGAGAAGCAAAATATGCCTATGATATTATTATTCCAGGGATGCTGGTTGGTAAAATTTTAAGGAGCCCTTATCCTCACGCAAATATAAAGAATATAGACACATCTAAAGCGGAAAAACTTAAAGGAGTAAAAGCTGTAATTACTTACAAAAATACCAGCAATGTAAGAATTGGGAGAGACCCCATATTCAATACAACAGTAAAATATGAAGGTGAAGAAATCGCAGCAGTTGCAGCTGTTGATGAAAATACAGCTTTAGATGCCCTTGATTTGATAAAAGTTGAATATGAAGAACTCCCCTTTGTTGTAGACCCGGAAGAAGCAATGAAACCCAATGCACCTAAAATTCATCCTCAGGGTAATATAGTCCGTGGTAGGCCAAGCGTTTATTCCAGAGGTAATATAGAAAAAGGTTTTAATGAGGCTGATATTGTTATTGAAGAGACTTTTAGAACACCGGTCGTTCATCATTCACAGGCAGAAGTTCATATAAGTGTAGCAAAATGGGAAGAAGATTATCTCACAGTATGGGATACTACCCAGGGTGTTTTTAGAATTCAGTCCTCATTAGCAAATATATTTCATTTACCAGTAAATAAAGTGAGGGTTATCTGCCATTATATGGGGGGTGCTTTCGGTTGTAAACTATCGATAAGAAGACATACAGTCTACGCAGTTCTTTTAGCAAAAATTACAGGTAGACCTGTAAAAATAGCACTGAGCAGAAAGGATGATTATCTTGCTGGTGGAAACAGACCCAGCTCTATACAGCAAATTAAAGCTGGAATTAAAAAAGATGGAACTTTAACTGCGCTGTATCAGAAGACAGTAGGAGCTGTGGGTGCGTATCCTGGTAGCGCAGGAGTTACAACCCCATTAAGGACTTTATATAAATGCCCAAATGTAAAAACAGAAGAGTACAGTGTTTACGTTAACGCAGGTCAGTCATGTGCACATAGAGCACCTGGCCACGTTCAGGGAACATTTGCATTGGACCAGATGATTGATATACTGGCTGAAAAAACTGGAATAGACCCCCTCGAATTAAGAAAAAAGAATTATATTGACAGAGACCAGCAATCTAATTTACCTTATACATCGAAGTATTTACTGGAAGCTTATGATGCAGGAGCAAAAGAGATAGGTTGGGAAAGAAGAAATAAAATCCCCGGCTCCGGTCAGGGAAGATATAAACGAGGAATAGGTATGGCAACCCAGATATGGTGGGGTGGTGGAAGACCCCCTGCTTTTGTAAACGTAAAAATAAATTCCGATGGAACAGTAAATGTTCTTTCAGGTGCCCAGGATATAGGAACAGGCACAACTACAATTGTAGCACAATGCGTTGCCGAAGAACTGGGAATAAAACTTAAAGATGTCAAAGTTACTATTGGTGATTCTGAGGTTTGCCCTTATGGTCCAACGAGTGGTGGAAGTGTAACAGCACCTTCAATGTGCCCTGCAGCAAGAGCTGCTGCCCGGGATGCTAAAAATAAATTACTCGAAGTTGCCTCTGTTATCCTTAAAAGCAATGGTAAACCTCTGGATATTAAAGATGGAAGAATATTCTTGAAAAATAATCCCGAAAAAAGCATTACCATAAAAGATGTGATTGGTAGGTCAAGAGTTGGCATGATACTGGGTTCCGGTGCAAGAGAAGATAATCCTGAAGGATATGCAGTTAATACTTTTGGTGCCCACTTTGCTGAAGTTGAAGTTGATACCTGGACTGGAAAAATAAAAATTGTTAAATATGTTGCTGCCCATGATATTGGAAGGGTAATTAATATGTTGACAGCAGTTAATCAAATCCAGGGTGGTATTATTCAGGGGCTGGGGTTCACATTGAGCGAAGAAAGAATTATTAATAAAAACGTAGGTAGAATGGAAAACCCTGATATGTGTAATTATCTTCTTCCCCTTGCAGGAGATACCCCAGAAATCGTTTCAATCATTGTTAGTAAACCGGATAATTTGCTGAGTCATACAGGTAATAAAGGTCTCGGTGAACCCCCGATGATACCGGTTCTTGCTACTATTGCTAATGCTTTTTATAATGCAACCGGTGTAAGAATAAAGGTACTACCGATGACTCCTGAAAAAGTTTTAATGGCACTTAAAAAAATATAAATAAGGAGTTATTTGAAATGAAAAAATTTGTATATAAAAATCCATCTTCATTAGATGAAGCATTATCAATGCTTGGTAAATCCTGGAAAGATGCCAAAATTCTTGCCGGTGGTGTTGACCTTGTAGGTATGATGAAAAACGATAATGTATCTCCTGAATCCGTTGTTAATATTAAAAATATAAAAAATTTGAATTATATAAATAATG
>QNDJ01000372.1 GCA_003644825.1 Candidatus Zhuqueibacterota bacterium
CAGAATCAGGGCAAAAGTATTGAAAAGTATAATAAAAAGGAAAAAATATTCCTTCTGAATCTTGCCAGGAGAACCCTTACTAAATATATTAATAATAATAAAAAATTAACTGTTAAGGAAAAAAACGTTCCAGAAAAACTCACTCAAAAAAGAGCTTGTTTCGTAACCCTGAATAAAAAGAATTCTGGGTTAAGAGGTTGTATAGGAAGTCTTCTTCCTGTTGAACCGCTTTACAAAGGTGTTATAAACAATACGATTAATGCTGCAGTAAACGACCCCCGTTTTGAACCTGTTAAATCAAATGAATTGAAGGATATTGAAATTGAAATCAGTGTCTTAACTTTACCACAAAAATTAGATTATTCAACTCCAGAAGAACTTCTGAATAAATTAAAACCAAAAATTGATGGTGTAATCCTAATTACAAGATACGGAAACTCAACATATCTACCCCAGGTATGGGAGCAAATTCCTGATAAAAAGATGTTTCTATCATATTTATGCAGGAAACATGGTGCCCCAATGGATGCATGGAAACTTCCAGATACTCAAGTTTATGTTTACCATGCAATTCATTTCAGTGAGGGAGAATTCGGCCTCCATTAGAGATGCATATTTTATCAATGTAATAATACCAAATTCAACCTGGTAGTTTAACAGGTTAAATGAAAAGCACCGATAATCTTTTTATCTTTGCTTAATTTGTTGAAAATCTTTACAGCGTTACCCGTTTTACTTACTTCAAGAGAGATGTTTTTTTCCGCAAGGAAATTCTTAACATCAGGCAATACAGACATCAATCCATAGCAACCACTGCCAACTACCAGGGTTTCCACACCTTCCCACAGAACTCCGTGTAAATCCTGAAGGCAGAGTTTATGGCCTTCTTTTCTCCACCAATTTTCTTTAATACCTTCTTCTGTAATGATAATGTCTGATGTGTATTTTACACCATCAACGACTATTTCACCAAATTTATAAGAATCAATCATAACTCATCTGATTATAAACTATTTTTCCCCCCAGGATTGTCATAATAACTTTTACATCTTTAATTTCATCTGGAGCAACTTCAAAAAGGTTCTCAGATAATACCACAATATCTGCCAATTTATCCTGTTTAATAGAACCCTTAATATTCTCCTCAAAAACAGCATAAGCAGAATTTATAGTATATGCAAGAAGAGCATCCTTCAAAGAGATTTTCTGTTCAGGAAACCAGCCCTCTGGATACTTATCATCAAGGGTTCTTCTTGTAACGGCTGCATATATGCTCAGCAATGGATTCAAAGGGGCTACCGGCCAGTCCGTACCAAATGCCAGCTTAACGCCATGCTCAAGAAAAGATTTATAAGCATAACTCGACTCACATCTTTTATGCCCTATTCTCTCTTCAACCCACCTGCCATCGTCAATAGAATGATAGGGTTGCACAGACGCTATAACATCCAGAAGGTTATACCTCTTAAAATCTCCCTGTTTTAGATGCTGGGCATGTTCTATTTTAAATCTTCTATCTCTTTTACCGTTTTCTTTTATAACCTTCTCAAATATATTAAGGATAAAGCTGTTTGCTCTATCACCGATAGCATGAACACTCACACTATATCCTGCCTTATCAACCTCAATAATTAACTTTTCAAGTTTACCTTCAGGATACATAGTTATACCAAAATTTTCAGATTGATTGATATAGGGTTCAAAAAACCATGCAGTGTTAGAGCCCACAGAACCATCAACAAAGGCTTTTAAGCCACTGATTCTTAAATAATCATCACCAAACAGATTCAAAATTCCTGCCTGATACAATTTTCTCCATTGAGCCATTGGCGGCCTTTCACTTATTCTAACATTTAGTTCACCCTTTTCCCTTAACCTCTGATAAATTTTAAAATCTTTTAATGTTCCCATATCCTGAACACTTGTTACCCCAAATCTGTTGGCTTCTTCTACAGCCTTTTTTACCGCAATTAACGAAGTTTTTGTATCGGGTTCTGGAATAATCTTATATACCAGGTTCATAGCTGAATCTTTAAGTATCCCGGTAGGTTCTCCTGTTTTCGGGTCTTTTACAATAACACCACCGACTGGTGAAGATGTATCTTTATTAATTCCTGCAAGTTTTAACGCTAAAGAATTAGCAAGTGCCATATGTCCATCATATCTATTAACAAAGACAGGATTTTTTTCAGTATACTCATCTATTAATTCTTTAGCTGGTAAATTTCCGCCCGGCCAGTTATTATTGTCCCAATTACCTTCAAGAATCCATGCACCTTCAGGAAGAGACATAGCCTTTTCCCTGATTCGCTCTGCAAATTCCATTTCATTTTTTGCATCTTTTAACTTAACACCTAAAATATAAAATCCTCCGTTCACAAAATGGACATGAGCATCAATAAAACCAGGCATTACAAACTTACCCTTCAGGTCAATTACTTCAGTCTTTTTCCCTATCAAAGGTTTTACATTTTTATCATCTCCTGCATAGATTATCTTATCCTGTGATATTGCAACACTATTTATCCATACAGGACTTTCCTCGGAAGTCCATATCTTCCCATTTACCAGAACTACATCAGCCTTAAATACTTCCTGAGAAAAACTATTTGACATATAAACAAATAAAAATAAAATAACCAGAATTGCAACTATCTTTTTTATTTTTCAACCTTTTCAACTCCCAAAAATTTTTCTACTCCTAAGTTGCAACCCTTAAAATTATCTTCCACAAAATATTCAGTCCTTTATAGAAATTCTCTATTTTTATTCTTTCATTACTTTTATGCATTCTGGACAAATCATCTCCGGAAATCGGAAAAGGAAGAAGACCATAAACCTGAACACTTTTTCTCCTGAGTTTAGCAGAGTCTGTAGCACCTGTAGACATAAAAGGCAAAACTGTTATACCCCTGCATTCTTCCTTTAGAACATCTTTTATAGCTTTATACATTTCAGAATGAATACTTGATTCAACAGATTCCTTAATATCTTTCTCATCATATACCAGTTCTATTTTTTCATCACCTATAATTCTTTTCAGGGTTGAAATAAATTCATTAAAATCCGTATTGGGAAGCAGCCTGCAATTAAGATTTACCTCACCATAAGAAGGAATAACATTGGCAGC
>QNDJ01000373.1 GCA_003644825.1 Candidatus Zhuqueibacterota bacterium
ATATTGAATGAATTAAGGAAAAAAGAATATATTTTCAATATCGAAAACGAAATCAACAAATGTAATAGACAGATAAGTTATTTTTATAGGATTTGTGATTCTTTGACCTCTGTTTTTGAAGTAAAAAAAGTTTGTAAACTTATTCTTGAAATGGTTATTAGAATGGTTAATGTGGAGAGAGCTTCGATAATGTTATTAGATAAAGAATCTGGTGAACTAAAAATATTTTCTTCCAGAGGGATTCCTCAACGTATAGTTCGGTCTGTTAGAATAAAATTGGGAGAAGGAATTTCTGGAAAGGTTGCTTTAACCGGGAAACCAATTCTTATTGAAAACGTTGATAAATATGAAGAAAAAATATTTTTAAAAGAAAGTAAATTTGAAACCAAATCTTTTCTTTCTTATCCACTGGTCTACTCAAAAAGTAAAAGTAAAAAAGAGATTATTGGTGTAATAAATGCTACAGATAAAAAGACTGGAGAAGTATTTACAAATAAAGATATAAAGTTGATTTCATCAGTTAGCACCCTGGCTACAATGGCAATTCAGAACAGTGAACTTTACAGTAAACTGGATAAAGCATATAAAGATTTAAAGGAGAAAAGTAAGATTATTTTGAATACCCAGAAGGCATTGATAAGAACTGAAAGATTATCTTCTTTAGGAACTCTTTCAGCAAGTGTTGCCCATGAAATAAAAAGCCCCCTTACATCTATTATGGGTGCTGCTCAAATGATCTCATTAAGAAAAAGTCAGGTGGAAGATGTGCTCAGGTATGCTGGAATTATAGAGGCTCAATGTTCTCAAATTTCTTCAATAATGAGTCAACTCCTTAATTTTTCCAGGCAGAGTAAACCTGAACGAAAAGAAGAAAGTATTAATAAGGTTGTTGAAGATACACTCATTTTTACTAAACATCATTTATCAAGGTTCAAGAATGTAAAAATAAAAAAGAAATTTAACAAAAATCTTCCAAAAGTTTTTATTGATAGGGGGCAAATTCAGCAGGTTTTTGTAAATTTAATAAATAATGCTGCTCAATCAATGCCGGATGGCGGAACTCTTTTTATAAAAACATCTCTTGTGAGATACATAAACAATGAAAAAGAAAAAGGTAAGAATTTAGGTAAAAGTTATGTTGTTGTGAGTTTTATTGATACAGGAATTGGAATTAAAAAAAAGGACCTGAAAAATATCTTCAAACCTTTTTTTACGACAAAAAGAAGAGGAGAAGGAACGGGATTGGGACTTTCGATAAGTAAAGATATAATGAAAAATCATAATGGTGAATTGAAAGTTAGAAGCAGGGAAGGAAAGGGGGCATGTTTTGAAGTTTTAATTCCTGTATAACTTTTGAAGGGGCAATTTATGAAGATTGCATATTTTGACTGTTTTTCTGGTGCAAGCGGCGATATGATACTCGGATGTTTGATTGACCTTGGTGTTGATGAACAGTTTATAGAAAAAAAAGTTAAAGAAACTGGAATTGATAATTTCAGGTTAAAAAAATATATTGTTAATAAAAATATATTAGAAGCAACAAAAGTTGATGTTATAGTTAAAAAGTATGATAAACCAAGAAATATAAAGGATATTCAACAATTAGTTAATAAGGGTTCATTTTCAGAGAGGTCCAGGGATAGTATTTTGAAGATATTCAGAAGAATTGCTGAATCTGAATCAAGGGTTCATGGTATTCCTGTGGAGAAAGTTCATTTTCATGAGGTCGGAGCAGTGGATTCCGTCGTGGATGTGATAGGAGCTGTTATTGGATTTGAATATCTTGGGATTGAAAAATTTTATTCATCTTCAATTACTCTGGGTTCTGGAAGAGTAAAGTGTTCCCATGGTATCATTCCAGTACCTTCACCGGCTACTCTGGAACTTATAAAGGGATTTCCTGTGACCAAGAGGGAAATTCAGTGTGAATTATGTACTCCTACAGGTGCTGCAATTATTACTTCTCTGGCTGAATATCGAGAGTTTTTTCCTGATTTTCTAATAGAGAATATTGGATACGGTGCTGGAACAAAAAATATAAAAGAGTTTCCCAATGTTCTGAGAATAATTATCGGTAAAGAAGTTCAGAGGTATCAGGAAGATAAGGTCATATTAATTGAAACAAATATTGATGATATGACACCTGAAATATATACTTATATAATGGAAAAGTTGTTTGAAAGTAATGCTATTGATGTATATATTACACCTGTAATTATGAAGAAGGGAAGACCCGGTAATGTTCTTTCAGTTATAACAGATATTGAAAATATGGAAAATATATTAAATATAATTTTTAAAGAAAGTTCTACCCTGGGAGTAAGGATAAAAGAGGTAAGAAGAAAAAAGTTAAAAATGTAGATGGAATAAAAGTTTATTATCCAGAGTATGAAGAATGTAGAAGGATTGCTGTTAAGAAAAATATACCAATCTCAAGAGTTTATAATTTTATATATGGGATAAATAAGGGATGATTACCATTCAAGGTTTGTATTTTAAATATAAAGGAGAGAAAAAGTATGCCCTTGAAGACATAAATTTCAAGATTAAAGATGGTGAATTTGTTTCAATAATGGGAGCTAATGGTTCAGGAAAATCTACCCTTGCTTTATGTATTTCTGGAATATACAGAACGACGTCCGGCATAATAAATGTTGATGGGGAAGATATTAATAATAGTAGAAGTGCCATAAGAAGAAAATTTGGAATTGTATTTCAGAATCCCGATAATCAAATAATAACAAATTCCGTTGAAAGAGAACTGGCATTTCCACTTGAAAATGCCGGTGTCCCTTTAGAACAGATGAAATTAATTGTTAGTAAACAACTAAAATTATTTAACATAGATAAGTATAGAACTGCCATTCCAGGGGAACTATCTGGTGGTGAAAAACAAAAAATAGCATTAGCTTCAGCAATGATATCTTCACCTGACTATCTTATTCTTGATGAACCCACAACATTCCTGGACCCTTTTGAAAAAAGAGAAATTTTTAATCTTATCAAGAATAAATTTTTAATTAAAAATAAATTTACAGTAATTTTAATTACTCAATATATTAGAGAAGCGTTAGATTCTGATAGAATTCTTGTTCTTTCAGATGGTAAACTGGCTTTTGAT
>QNDJ01000374.1 GCA_003644825.1 Candidatus Zhuqueibacterota bacterium
CTACTTTTTGGTAGAGATTTGCATTATGAACAAAACCCCAACAATTCACAATATTATCAACGCAAGAAATATTATATATAGGTACTTACTTAAAACTCCTCTTTATTTTTCATCTTACATAAGTAAAATTACTGGTGCTGAAATATATATAAAATTTGAAAATCATCAACCAATAGGAGTGTTTAAGGTAAGGGGTGGTTTAAATAAACTTTACAATATGCAGGATGATGAGAAAAAAAGAGGAGTTATTACTGCATCAACTGGAAATCACGGGCAATCAATCGCTTATGCTGCAAAGACATTCGGTGTAAAAGCTACTATTCTTGGTCCTTTAAATACAAATCCATCTAAAGCTGAGGCAATGAAAAATCTGGGCGCAGAAGTTATCCTTTATGGAAAAGATTTCGATGAAGCTAAAGATTATGCCTATAACAAATCAAAAGAAGAAAACATTACATATATTCATCCTGCTAACGAACCTCTTCTAATTGCTGGTGTTGGAACAATGGGGCTTGAAATTATTGAAGACCTTCCTGACGTTAATATACTTATAAATCCTATAGGTGGTGGAAGCTCTATCTGTGGAAATTCTATTGCATTAAAAACCTTCAACCCTGATATTAAAATAATCGGTGTTCAGGCAGAAAGAGCTCCTGCCATTTTCAAATCATATAAAACCGGAAAAATGAAGGAAGACCCCTTATGTGATACCTTTGCTGATGGTCTGGCTACAAGAATGCCCTATGAACTAACGTTCTCCATAATCCAGAAAATGGTAGATGACATTATTCTCGTAAGTGAGGAAGAAATGGAAAAAGCTATCCTGCTTTTATTTAAAACAACACGAAACCTCGCTGAAGGCGCAGGTGCTGCGTCTACTGCTGCCGCTCTCAAACTAAAAAACATAATTAAAGGTAAAAAAGTCGTTTTGCTTTTAAGTGGTGGAAATTTAGAATATTCTAAATTTGTCGAAATCTTGAAAAAATGGGAAAATTATAAGTTCGAATAACAACACACCAATATAAAATCAAATATATTAATCAATAATTTCAAACGAACCTTTTCTTTCTTTTTTTTGCAGAGATATTGTATCAATAACCTCTACAAGGAAATTATATTTACCGGGAGTCAGGTTGGAAATATCAAAAGCAATTTTCTCTTTAATATTTCTTTTTGTTGAATCAAACCTGTAATTTGAAGAAACAGCTATCTTTTTTTTCGATAACCCTAACAAACGCTTAATTATACCTCTTTTTTGAGGTTTTTCAATTTGAAACTTAACAGTGAAATGAGTTTTATTATCTTTACCATAATATAAATGATATATTTCAAAGTATATTTGAAGGGTGTCATTTTTACTGATTTTATCAACAGGAATCACTGAAAATGGAAAAAATGATGGGTCTATTCCGGGAAACCTGTTAATCCCCAATACAAGGTCACTTAGCTCAAGCTTTGACGGATCTGGCGAAAGGGGAACATTTTTTCCTATAAAAGCCTTTCCTACAGCAATTGCATTGGTTGAAAGGATATTATTGAATTCCCATTTTTTATATTCTTTTTGTTTTGCATAGAATTCTTCCGCAATAAGCATATAATTTTCATTTTCATTCCTATGAGGAATAACAAATACAGATGTATTGCTTTTCCTTTCTGTAGAGTAATCAACCAGACGATTAATTTCGTTCCAGTTTTTATCCCTTATTATAAAAGTATGCTTCAGGTTAAATTCAGGATTAATGACCTCGTCAAAGAAAATTTTTAGATTTCCTCTTGTTAATTCTCCTGGATATGAAGAAACAACAACTGCAAGTTTCGGATTATTTCTATCATCAAGAAAGCGAGTCTGTTTACACAATAACTTAAGTGGTGGAATAATTTCATCATAAATGGATTTATCTGGAGGTGCAAACTCTTTAGAAATGTCATTTCTATCAATATTCTGATAATTATATCTGATACTGCGTAAAGCCCTGTGATCCGGAAAACGACCAATAACAGTAGCCTGATTCCATATAGATTCAAGTTCTAAGTATCTTCTTTCAAAAAACTCATCTACATTAGTCAACTGGCTATAATATACCAGTTGTAGAACAGCACCGGGTAATATCCCCTGAACATTTGTGTTTTGCAGGTTTCTGAGGGCAATTCTGTTGACAGGGTCCTGGGCTGCTCTGTCAAGGTCCTGATTTTCAAAATCTTGAGATGTATCATTAATTCTGTTACCGGAAAACTGGTTAGCTCTTTCAATATCTGAAATTAATCTATTTCTATTGTCCGAAACGATATTAATCAGGCTTGTTTTTCTGAATGCTCTTTCAGGTATAAAATCTTCCACCCCATTTATTATTCCGAATGTCCCAAATCCATTACGTCTACCAAACGTATAAATTACGGGGTCATCAGAGTTAAGGTTATAATAAACCCACACTTCAAATCTTGGATTCCAGCTGTACTGGTCAATCAACTGCCTGATACCCTGGTCATCAATCCATTTCCATATCTCAATCTGATTCGCTCCAAGAACACCGGATTTTTTTTTATCAGGTTCTCCATATTTAACGTAAATTAATCCTCTGTCATCGGTTCCATAGGGTGAATTATTATTGAACCTGAAATGATTTCGTGCGTATGCTATCCGTTCCCAGTGTTCAATTAACCTTTCATTTGCTTTTGTTGCAGGTGTTGGGTCTTTTTCAATCCAGAAACCTTTTATCTTTGAACATAATAATGAATCACCATTTTTATAAGATTTCTTCCAGACCTTCGATTCTTCCTTATTCATTAAAGGTAAAAGCCTTTTGATTTCAGCTATAATATCTCTTCTATATTTAGATACCACATCGTTTTTAGAAAACCCCCAGTAATAAATATTACTGGCTTTCTCGTAATATTCCTTATACCCATATCGGGTTACGAGTTCAATAAATGCAATACCGATTCTCGGGTCTGTCTCACCCTGCTTTTCTAATACATCCTTTCCTTCAAGCCATATATTAAGAGCTCTTGTAACATTTCCATTATTTCTTTCCTTAATTCCTTCCGTATAAAAGTCAGGATACTTTTTCAGTTCATAATTATTTTTAGAATCAACAGAATTAAAATATGACTGA
>QNDJ01000375.1 GCA_003644825.1 Candidatus Zhuqueibacterota bacterium
GAAAAATAACTGAAGCAAGAGAAGGAGGATTGTTTTATCTAAAAAAAGGACAGGTATGGCAATCATACAGGTACAATGCAAAAGAAATTAAAACAAAATTCGAAAACTTATAAATAATTACATTAGCAGGAGACTATAATGGAAATAAAGAAAATTTTACTTGCTGATGATGAAGCTAATTTTAGAGAACTAATAGAAGAATGGATTGAAAATTTCTCTCAGGAAACCGATAATAAAATTTATCTTATTAATGCCATTGATGGTGAAGATGCAATAAAAAAATTCGACGAGTCAATAAAGAAAAATAAGCCTTTTGATGTTGCAATAATAGATTATTTTATGCCAAAATTTTTTGGTACCGATGTTCTAAAACATATAGTAAAAAAGTTCCCTATTCCTATAATAATTATCAGTGGAGTTAAAGAAGCAGAAAAAATAGATTTTATTAAAGAAGGTGCCATTATCTTTGAAAAAAAACCCCTGAGTTATGAAAAATTTAAAGAAACTCTTTTAAGCGTGATTGATCTTAAAATACACACGAACGATATACACCTGTTTGACCATGCTCTGAAAAAACTGGAAGAAGTAGTAAGTGAAATTGAAAAAAAGATAAAAAACAAAATATTATAGTTAACCACACTTAGAATAGCCACATAGTTTGCAAACTATACATCCACTCTCATGTTCTATCATTCCACCACAATCCGGGCAGGTTAAATAATTAACTTTACCTTCTGTAGAAAAATCAGGTCCTTCCTCAATTGTAAATGAAAGGTCATCATCATTTTTTATATATCTTGCAAGTGCTTTGCCTATCGCATCCGGCACAGAAAGAATTTGAATACCATTCTGCCATATAGGATGAGAAGTAATACCTATAAGTTGATTAACAAGATGTTTAGGTGAAACTCCGGACCTTAAACATAAAGAAATCAATCTACCAACTGCTTCGGACCATGCTGCAACATCACTACCGTGTTTTCCAATATTTGTAAACACTTCACACAATCCCTCATCATCCCAGTTAATGGTAAGGTAAAGAGTTCCATCACTGGTTTTTATTTTCTCGGTTATTCCTCTGGTTATCTTCTGTCTTTCTCTTGGTATAATCTCTTTTGAAGAAATGGGTTTTCTTTTCTTTTGTGTACTTAAAACCTGATGTTTTCTACTACCATCCCTGTAAACTGTAATACCTTTACACCCCAGTTTATAAGCAAGCATAAACGCTTCTTCTACATCTTTTGCTTTGGCTGTATTGGGAAAATTAATTGTTTTACTTACAGCATTATCTACATATTGCTGGAAAGCTGCCTGCATTCTGACGTGCCATTCTGGAGTAATATCGTGAGCCGTAAGAAATATCCTTTTAACATTATCTGGAATTTCCGAGAACTTCTGAATAGAACCCTTTTCTGCTATATTTTTCATCAACTCTATACTAAAAAAACCCTCCTTTTTTGCTATTTCGGCAAAAATTGGATGAATTTCAAGAAGCTGGTCATTATCCAATACATTCCTTATATAGGAAATAGCATACAGGGGTTCAATACCACTTGAACAACCTGCAATAATACTTATAGTTCCTGTCGGCGCAATAGTAGTTGTTGTAGCATTTCTAAGCCTCAATCCACCAGGAATATCATAAATAGAGCCTTTATAGTTGGGAAAAGTACCTCGTTTTTCTGCAATTTCAACCGAGGCTTTCTTGGACTCATCATTGATAAACTTCATTACCTTTTCACCAATCTCAATAGCCTTCTTAGAATTATATGGTACATTAAGCTTAATCAACAAATCAGCAAACCCCATTACACCAAGACCGATTTTTCTATTTGATTTTGTCATCTCTTCTATTTCAGGCAACGGGTATTTATTTGCATCTATCACATTGTCAAGAAATTGAACAGCAATATGAACCACCCTTCTTAACCTTGCAAAATCTATCTCTGCCTTTCCTTTAGGGTAAGTTACCATTTTTGAGAGATTAATAGACCCCAGGTTACAGGATTCATAAGGAATTAGTGGTTGCTCTCCACAGGGATTTGTGCTTTCTATTCTTCCGATATGTGGTGTAGGATTATCCCTATTAATTCTATCCAGAAAAATAATTCCTGGTTCACCGTTTTTCCAAGCAAGATTTACTATCAGGTTAAACACCTTTTTTGCCGAAAGTTGACCGGCTACTTCCCCCGTCCTGGGGTTTATAAGGTCATATTCTTCATCTCTAATGACTTTTTCCATAAAGTCTTCAGTAACAGCTACAGATATGTTGAAATTATTTATCTTGTAATCTTTATATTTACAGGTAATAAATTCCAGAATATCAGGATGATCAACATTAAGAATTCCCATATTTGCCCCTCTTCTGGTACCACCCTGTTTAACAGTTTCAGTTGCCGCATCAAAAACTGTCATAAATGATACTGGACCACTGGAAATCCCCTTTGTGGACAGAACTTTATCATTTTTTGGCCTGATTCTGGAAAAAGAAAAACCTGTTCCACCACCAGATTTGTGAATCAATGCCGTGTTTTTTATAGTTTCAAAAATACTGTCCATTGAATCCTCAATCGGAAGAACAAAACATGCCGAAAGCTGTTGTAGTTCTCTTCCAGCATTCATCAATGTTGGTGAATTAGGAATAAATTCAAGGTTTGCTATTATACTATAAAACTCTTCTTCTTTTTTATGAACATCTGCATTTTTGTCATATTGCAAATCAACTTCTGCTATATTTTTAGCTACTCTTCTAAACATTTCTTCAGGGGTTTCGATTATTTTTCCATTACTGTCCTTCTTAAGATACCTTCTCTCGAGAACTACCTGTGCATTTCGAGATAATTCTATTTTCTCGGGATATAAAATTCCAGAACCTACCTCTTTAAGTTTTTTTTCTTTCTTATCTGAAGATGAAAAAATATTTATTTCTTCCCCTTCCGAAAAACTAAACCTCGGATTATTGTTATTTTTATCTTTCATTGCAATCTCCTGAAAAATTAAATATTTTTAACAAATATCCCAACATTTTCAATATAAGAATTAACAGAACCTTTGTCAAGAAAAAAATTAAAAAAAATCTACATATTGTATATTTCTAATTATTATATACTAC
>QNDJ01000376.1 GCA_003644825.1 Candidatus Zhuqueibacterota bacterium
AGATATAATTGGATAAGTAGTACTTCTATGTTGATGTAAAAAATATATTTATAGAGGTTTTTATCGTTCTCCGAGAGTTTTTTAACCGTATAGTTTCATCTTCTCTGAATGATTCTTGACCGTATGGTTGCGGTTATAAGAAATTCAATTTCAAGCTGGAAACTTGAATTACTTTAATTCTCAATTTCAGGGTAGAAGCTTGAATTACATTAAGTAGTAATTACTAATTGTCTGCAAATAATTTAGTTTTGGGTATTTGAATTTAAAGGATTTAAATTTGTTCAGGATTCAGAGATCAAAGTAAAGAATTTGTTATATTTATATATCTATATTTTTTATAATAATTTATTTTAACCGCCACCGATTGGTGGAAAGATACTTACTTCATCATTTTCTTTAAGGTGATAATTGTCGGGCTGTCTATTACCATTGATGAGTATAAGTTTTTTTTCACCTCCTGGAATTTTTAATTTTTCCAGGAGGCGAGAAATTGTAGTTTTCTGTGGTATTTCAATTTTTTCTTCTTTTTTGCCAGTAATAGTTCTGAAACCTGCAAAGTATTTAACTTTAATTTTTAACACTTTCAACTGTTCCGTAATAAAGAGCATTAAACAACAATTTGAATGTTCCATGAGGTTGTCCTCTGTTCTGGACTTTGAAACCAATAAGAATTATCTTACCCTTCCTGTAAGGAACTTCAACGATTGCTGGTTTTCTTCGGATGAATCGGTCGCCATATATCCAGCCGCTCATCAAAAGATTCTCTTTTGGGTAGCGAGCAATTACTTCTGGTTTCATCTCTTTTGAAAAAGAAGGGATAATATTAAAAACAGGGCTGTATGAGAAAAAACCTGCAGCTTCTTTTGGCATACCATAAGCAACAGGATGTTTGGTGTCGAATTCTACCTTCAGCAGAGAACCAGAACATATAAATTCATTCCTTTTGACACCTGATAATACGTTTGTTACAGGAACGTTAAAATACTGCAATATAAAATTGCAGGAAGACCCTATAGTAATAATAGTTCCACCCTGTTTAACAAAAGTTTTCAGGTTTTCAACACCGTTTTTTGTTATTCCACCAACATATTTAGGGGGCATTGTGCCAAGAGTATGCCCGTTAACGATTCTTCCAGGTGAAATTGATGGAAGAACTATTACATCAAAACGTTTGTTCAAGCTTCCTGCTCTTATTTCACCATCATAAATGCTTGAATAGGGGAACTCATATTGCTCAAAGAGCCATCTTGTCCATCCTTCATCGGCGCTGGCAACCCACGATTTGTATAGACCGAGCTTTAAAGGTTTAAGTTTATAAACAGGAACATCTACAGAATTTTCAATGCCTGTTATCTTTAAGTGAAGCTCTTTTGCCAGATTTTCCATAAATTCTCTTGATATTTTATTTGCAGGAACTATAATTGTTCCGGCTGGAAACTCTTTTTTACCGTATTTAAAAGATTTCTTTGCCCAGAGAACTTTTCCACCTTTTTTAATGATTCTGTTTGTTGCTATGAAACTGTTATTTAATTTATGACATATAAGGTATGCATAATCAGGGTTTCCTTTAACAAAGCCTTCAGGAGGAACAACTTTACTTACAGGATACATATCAACTTTCAAAGGTGAATTTGCTGGAACTACCTTAACCCCCATTTGATAGGGTAATGTCCACCCTTCTGCATCATAAGACCTCAGAGGTGCACCCTTAAATGGAACCATTCCAACAAGACCCTGCCATAAAGCAGGATATTTTCTGAGGTCTGGATATTTTTGTTCCTCGAAAATATTTTTAACAAATAGAGCAAAAGGTTGTGTCATCGGTATAACGTATGTTCCTTTTGGATAGTCAACACCATCAACGGTAAAATTTTCATTAGCTCGATAAACATCGATTGCCAGTAATATCATTTTATTCAGTAAAGTTGACATTACAACGGGGTCCCACTGTTTTTCTGGTATAATCCATGCGTAAGGTGGTTCCTTTTTAAATCTATTTATAACATCTACTCCCATTTTATACTTGTCGAAGAGGAGTTCCTTCCTGTATTTTGAGGCAACATCGAGAACCGCTTTTGATGCGGTCAGGCAATAGTCAACAGCATCTTTTAACCTCCACCAGCCACCTTTCCACGGGTTTGGGTAAAATGCAGCTATAGTAAAATCCCGATATGATTCTGGAAAATCTCTGACTGTATAAAAATGAGGGGTTGCATACCTGTAAAGAGCTGTCTCAGTTAAAATAGAAGCAATATTATGTCCATCAACAACCTGTGTAACATAACCAGGATACCAGGAATCAAATACAATTCTTGAAATAGCACCTTCCTTTCCTTCTTCATCGAAAGCTTTTCCCATTGCACTTCCAATTATGTTTTGCCACCTTACAACAAGAGGATGAACATTCGGATTGGTAGGTTCAGAGTTTGGTGGGATCCATATCCTTGCTGGAAAAGGAGCCGTCTGATGATGGTTGTAAAGAATATGGGGAAACCATATTTTGTTAACAATTTTAGTTAAATTTTTTGTCTCAATCTGATTAACCATATAAGAATCCCGGTTGTTATCGTGGCCAACATACTTGTGATACAACCAGGGAAGAGGGCTGACCTCATAAGGAGTACCAAGATTTTTTGAATACCAGTCTGCTACTATATCCATACCATCTGGATTCGCAAAAACCAGAACAAGAATAACATTGTCAAGGATTTTTTTAATTCTTTCTGATTCTCCTGAAACAAGATCGTAGGCAAGCTGAATATTATGCTGGGCAGGGGCACACTCCGTTGCATGTAGACCACCATCGATATAAACTATAGCTTTTCCTTTTTTTGCAAGGTTCAGGGCTTCATTCTCATTTTTAACCCTTACCAGAGATAAGCGTTCAGAAATACTACGGTATTTCTCAAGATTCATAATATTTTCTTCTGATGAGATTACAGCATAAATCATCGGTTTACCCATTGACGTTTTTCCTATTTCAAACAGCTTTATTCTTCCGGATTCCTTTTCAAGAACTTTCAAATATTTGATTGCCTGTTCATAAGTTGCAAGATGATAATCGGCACCAACAGAAAACCCAAGTACTTTTTCAGGTGGGGTTATTC
>QNDJ01000377.1 GCA_003644825.1 Candidatus Zhuqueibacterota bacterium
ATATTCTCAGGATAAAAGAAATGAATATAAATTTGATAAGGTAGGACTTACATCAAAAAAGTTTTTATTTTTAAATTCAGGAGTTACAGGTAAAAGACACTTAAGTTTTAAACTAAAGCAATCTGAAAAATATCGGTCTATTCCTAAAGCGGTGTTATATTCTGGAATATTCCCTGGTGGAGGAGAATTTTATAATCACTCATATTTTAAAGCTATAGTTTTCTCAGGTGTTGAAGTTATTTTCTGGGTAGTGTATCTTAAATATAAAGATAAGGGTAATGATATAGATAAAGAGTTTAAAAAATTTGCTGATGAACACTGGAGAGAAGATGTATATAAAAACTGGCTGGAAGCTTATAAAGAAGACCATAATGGTGAAGAACCCCCTCATTTTACTCATACCCTGCCTGATACTAAGACTCAACAGTATTATGAAATGATTGGTAAATATGAACAGTTTCTTATAGGATGGGATGATGTTACTGATTATGGTCAAATTTCTAAAAGAAGGTTGTATTATATGGATAGAAGAGGTGAAAGTAATAAATACCTCAAAAGGGCTTCTTACATTGCAATGGGAACAATATTGAACAGAATAGTAAGTATGTTTGATTCAGCTATTGCGGTTAGAAATTATAATATAAAAGTGAAATCTCATATAAGTGTTATGCCATTTGGTAATTATTTTATAACAAATTGTACTATATCGATGAATTGGTAGAAAATGAAAAATAAGTTTTTTATATTATTTTTAGTTTTTCTGGTGGTATTATTAAGTTCAAATTTATGTGCCCAGAGAAAAGAAAAATCATCTACAAAAGCTTTTTTTCTATCGATTATTTTGCCTGGTCTGGGAGAAAGGTATGTTCAATCGAAAGGTATACGGGATTATTTATTGATTTCGGAAATTATAATGTGGAGTGGATACATAGGTTTTAAAACTTACAGCAACTGGCTTAAAGAAGATTATATAAATTTTGCAGTTAATCACGCAAAAATAAACAAGAATGGAAAATCAGCTCAGTATTATGTTGATATAGGAAATTTCAATAATATTTATGATTATAACCATATAAAAAGAATTCAGAGGGATTTTAATGTTCTTTATCCTGTGGATTCTGATTATTTCTGGGAATGGGATTCAAGAGAAAATAGAAAGAAGTTTGAAAAATTAAGAATAAGATGTGATACTTATAAAAACAGGAAGATATTTTTTATTTCGGGTGCAATTCTTAACAGGTTAATAAGTGGAATAGAGGCAGTTTATCTGTTGAGGAAACGGGAAAAATCTTTGAATAAAACACATATATCTGTTGAATACACTAAATCAAAGATTGCTTTTAAGTTAAATTATTTATTCTAACCTGAAATTTAACTCATTCTGTTAGTTCTTCAAATTGGTCTTTACTGGCGCCGCAGATAGGACAGGCCCAGTCATCTGGTAGTTCTTCAAAGGAGGTTCCTGGTTCAATTCCTGAATCAGGGTCTCCTTTTTCAGGGTCATATATGTAACCACATATAATACATTCATACTTTTTCATTTATTGTTCCCCTGATATATGTTCTGATTTTTTCAAATTTGATATTATGTTTATAATTTTACCTGATATAAAATATAAATTAGATATTATAAAATCAATAAAGGTTTTTATTATGTTTATGTTTAAAAGTGGATTTCTTCACCAATGAATATAATTATTCATTCTCGAGTAGAGCAAATAACACTGTTATTACTTTTCCGAAAGAGCACATTTTTATACAATCTAAAATTTTTTTGGTGTTTCGTAAAAGGGAATTGAGAGATAATTTTCTCGAGAAAAGGAATTTAAATAAGGTATACCTTTACCGGTTTTTCCATAGGTTTATGGAGTTATTTTAAATAGAACCGGGATTCGATTCTGGTGCTGATATTCTGATAAGAAACAATAAATTTAACGGATTAAACGAACTTATATATGAGAATTATATATTTCTTCTTTTCTGACTTTACGGTATGTGATTGGTTAGCAATAACGATAATGTGAGTTTTTTATCTTCTTTTTGTGTTTTTCAAGAACTGATTTTTTTTAAGTTTACAACTGAAAAAAGAGAGATTTTTAAGTATTTGAGTTGACAAATCCAGTAAATTACCTGTATATCCGTACTGTGTGAGTATCGCTGAACTCATTGTTATATCTTTTATCTTCAACTTCAACTTTAAGTTCAAAGTCTTCAGTATCATTTCTTGTTATAGATTTTTTATCATAACCTTCAGTTATGTAAATCCATTCACCCGGGGGAGGTCCTTTTATACTATTATTTTTGCTACTGAAATGCCTGTAATACCATTTATAATATATTTCCAGTTTTCTTTTTGTTGGTTGAGTAATAGCGGTAAATGTTCCGTTCTGCTTCGGGTCTAAATAATGAGGACCTGAAATTGAAACGGAAGTAACCGGGTCCTTGTAGTCATTTACAAATAGAGAATGGTCATTGGTACCCCCTTCTGGAGCCCTTAACTCTCTTATCTCTTTGTCGCTTCCCAATATATTAAATCCATTATATTCATCTCTTGCTTCTACAACTGTAAAAGACAATTCATTATTTTTATATTCAACATCTATAGTTATATCATATCTATTATAATAATCACTATCTAGTTCGTACCTACAATCTCTGTAGTCAATACAGAATTCACCTGAACCACCACCAGCAACTGAAATATAGATGCAATATTTTCCATAAGCTATTAATGTTTCACCTGTATTACCTGCATATAAATGACCTATTCTGTATTCCTGTCCATTTGATTTTGTTTTAAATGGAATTGAATGATAGTCATCTGTTAAATAGTATTTATCGTTATATTTATTGTCATAAACATAACCTTCAGTATATCCTGAAATCGTAATATTATTTCCTGTTTTATTTCTTATTATTAGTTCTTCATGTGATAATATACCAGCATCAGATTTAGATAAAACTAAATTTTTATTATTGTTAATTTCATTTAAATCAATTGGCTTTTTTATTCCACAGGAAAAATTAATTAATAGCAAAAATGCAATTAAATATTTTACAATTTTCATTTATTACTCCTTTTATTAAAATTTAACTTGATTTGTTA
>QNDJ01000378.1 GCA_003644825.1 Candidatus Zhuqueibacterota bacterium
AACCAGGATACTCCAGGCAATGGAGTTTTCTCCTCCTTTTTTCCAGTTGGAATATGCAGTTTGATTTAGAGAAAATTTTGTTGTCAGGGAGTTAGTCCATTTCGTTACTGAATCAGTTCTGGATTTTTTCATTTCTCCTTTTTGAAAAGAAAATGACTGATTAACAAAGAACAGGCTAAAACACATTACAGTAAATATAATAATCTGCTTCAGTAAATAGCTCTTTTTATTCATTTTTGAATATTCTCCTACATTTAATAGCAATATATATTGAAATTTTACAGAAACCATAATCAGAACTTCTGTGATTCCCGGTTAGAACATACTTATTCCAATAAGATATTTCCACTGGTTTAGTATATTAGTTTTTTCCCACCTGACTTCTAATAGAATTGTTAATCCTTTAAAGAAGTTAAGTTCTATTCCTCCTATGGTATTATATCCAATTCTGTATCTTTTTTCTGTTATCTCTCTGATTGTTCTATATGGCGATACATAATAATATTTTCCTGGAAACATAACATCAACAGCGATTAAGTGTAGTCCTATTCCTGAGCCGATGTAAGGACTGAATTTTCTAGAAGTTTTCATCAAATATAAGAAATCGAAATTGAGTTTGAATTCATCAATGGAAATTTTAGGTTTATTTTCCTGTTCTGGTGGAAAGATTCCCCAGCTCCAGAATTCAAAATTAGGAACAAATATCAAACCTCTGAATGTATAAAAACTTAAACGTAGGTCTATTAGCAAAGATTTTTTAATTTCATTATTAGAAAAACCTCTAATCTCAGGAAAAGATATTTTATATTCAGTGCTGTTTAATCCCATACCAATATTGAGGTTTTTAAATGAAAGTTTTTTCTGAGGATAGCCGTCCTTATATAAATAAAAAAACATTAATAATAATATACAAAAAATTTTCCTCCACCTGAATGCAAAAAGTATCTTTATCATTTTACATCATTCTTCTTCATCATCAGAAAAGAAATTACTTGCTCGTCTGAGAATTTTCTTTTCTTCATCGGTTAAATTATCGTATCCAACTTCATTTATTTTGTCAAGAATGGCATCAACTCTTCCTTTAAATTCTTCTTCTTTTCTCTTTTTATTCCAGTATACTTTTAGATTTTTCTTTTTCTTTCTGTTTTCAAAATACTTTTTTATTCTGTATAGTCTCCAGTCAGATTTCAGGTAAAGATAGCCAACAACCATTCCACCGAGATGGGCAAAATGGGCTATACCATCTCCAGTATGGGAAAAAGCAGAGAAAAATGTTATAGCACCAAAGAAAAGAACAAAATACTTAGCTTTTATTGGAAATAAAAAATACAGAAATATTAATCTGTCAGGAAATAAAAGACCAAAAGCTGTAAGTATACCAAATATTGCACCTGAGGCTCCAATAATCGGAATATAAGACGTAGGTGTAAAAATAAAATTAAATATACCCGCACCCATTCCAGTAATAATATAGTACTTTAGAAACTCTTTTGAGCCCCAGTATCTTTCGATCTCGCAACCGAACATCCATAATCCAAACATATTCCAGAATAAATGAAAGAACCCTCCGTGTAAAAACATATATGTGAAAAGCTGCCAGATCCAGAATCTTGTATATATAAACTTTGGAACAAGACCAAAAACAGGATTCAGATTAACGGTAGAAAAAACCTGAAAAATAAATACACCAACATTAATTAAAATAAGTTTTTTAACCGCAGGTGTAAGATAACTTCCAAACCCTATTTTTACACGATTATACTGATAATACATAATTACACCTGAAGAGATGAAATCTTAGAAAATATTTTTCCTAAAATTCCTTTTCCACCTATTAAGTATTCTCTTTTTATATCTTCTGCTTGTTTTATATATCCGAGATTTTTATTAAGTTCATAAGCTTTTTTTGCAACAGGTATAATTTTATCTCTTTTCAGTTTGAACTCTCTTTTAAGGTATTTAGCCCCCTCATAATCTCCTTTATCCATCTTCATAAAGAAAGCTTTCAGAGCAACATCTTTAATTTCTGATTTAGATAGTTTATAATATTTTCCAATTTTAGCTGCTTTTTCGAATTCCCCTTTTTCCACAAAATAGGAGAAGGCTCTTTTTGCAGCAGGTTTACATAATTCTTTTTTCAGTTTATATTCCTGTTCTATTACATTAGCTTCCTGGAAAAATTTTTTATCCATATGTAAATTGAAAACTCTCAGGACTTCATCCTGAATCAAATTATAAGGAACATCAAATTGATCTCTGATGAACCTTGCCTGCTCATAGTAACCTTTATGGAATCTGGCATTGAATTCAGCTGCAGCTATTTTTTGCACTCTGTCTTTTGGGATTTTAAACTCTCTGATAATATCAATAGCTTTATCAAATCTATTTTTACTGAAGAGTTTTTCTATAGCCTTACAGGCTGCGTCTATAACTTCTTCTTTTGGGAGTTTATATTCCTTGCCCAGGCCAGCTGCCATTTCATACCGTTCTTTTGCAAGATTAAGTTTAAAAGCCTGATAGGCTATTTTCTGTGTTCTCTCCAGAGGAATATTAAAATCTTTTTCAATTTTTCTTGCTTTTTTGTATCTTTCCTGCATAAAATATTTTTTGAAAGCTATTATAGCAGAATCAACGTATTTTTTTTCATTGAATCCGAATTCTTTTCCGAGCCTTGCTGCGAGTTCAAATTCTTCCTGAGCCAGCAGTTTGTCAATCGCTTTTGATGCAGACTCTCTGGTTAATTCATAAGGTAAATCGTATTCTCTTTTAATTTTTGTTGCCCCACTGAACAATCCACTATTGATTTTTGCAGCAAATTCTTTTGCCGCAAACTCTTTTGCTTTATTGTAATCCCCGATTGTTCTGAAATAATGAGCCTTTACGAGATTATCCTCGATTTGCTCAACCATTTTTCTGAGTCGTTCTCTATCGTGCATCGTTTTTAATTAAATATTTTCTATATATAAATATCGTTAAATTAAAAAAGTTCCTTGATAATCGAAAACTACTGACTACCTTCATTTGAATTGATAGTGGTTATTTCATCTTCAAAAAACCTGAATGTAACACCTGTCAGGGGCTCGTTAATCAGTTTTTTTCTGTTC
>QNDJ01000379.1 GCA_003644825.1 Candidatus Zhuqueibacterota bacterium
TCAACTTTTCTGCTATGTCGTGCTCGCCCAAAAGAGTAGAAATGTATGAGATTCTCCCCTGCTTTTCTACCTGTTTAAGAGCTATAAAAGAAGTAAGTAGTCCACCAATTATCACACCAATAACAGTACTTATAATGATAACCATGATATCAATTAAGATGTTGCTTGGATAATTCAGATTTAAATTTAATGATTCATTAATATTTTTACAATTATTAAATAATTTTATATTCTTGAATTAATCTAATTTTTTGCATATATTTTTTTTCCAAAATAGTTAAAACCATTCTAATTTAAAAACTCCGGAGGATAAAATGAAAACAATAAAGGTATTTTTATGTTTATTTATCCTGACTTCTTCAACCATTATTCCGGCTTCAATCCACTCTCAGGAAACAATTCTCCTTGATAATAAAATAATTAATGCAATAATCAACGAAGTATCTGGTGATATTGCTTTACATAATGAATTAATGCTTGGAGCATTTGAACGAAACAGGCCTGAAAGTGAATACACAGGGCATTTCTGGGAATCCGATTATATGGTCAAAAAAGCAAAAGAATATGGTTTTGAGGATGTTCACATCGAAACCTGGAAACTTGAAGGACAATATCAATGGGATGGTGTTAAAGGTGAACTATGGCTTGTAGAACCGGACGAAAAAAGACTGGCAAGCTATGATGAAATTTCTGCTTCTCTTGCAAAAGGCAGTCTTTCTACAAATGTAACAGCTGAACTTGTTTCAGCAGGAGCAGGAACATCACCTGGTGATTATAAAAATGTCAATGTTGAGGGAAAAATTGTTCTTGTTACTGGAAATCTCAGAAGAGCTCACCAGCTCGCTGTTCAAAGAGGTGCTTACGGTGTCGTATGGTATGATTCTTCACCTGCCCAGAAATATCCCGATATTGTCCACTGGAGGTCCATAAGTGCTGAAATAGCTAAAAAAGCAAAACACCCATCCTTCGGGTTTATCCTGTCTCAAAGAATGGGTAGCTATCTTGCAAATAGACTTAAAAGAGGAGAAAAACTCGTAGTTCATGCTGAAACAAAAACCAGATTCTATCCTAAAAAGATGGAGGTTGTTACAGCTTTCATTCCTGGAACTGACCTTGCAGATCAGGAATTTCTGTTTGTAGCACATCTTTTCGAAGGTATCGCAAAACAGGGCGGAAACGATAACTACAGTGGATGTGTATGTGAGCTCGAAGTCGGAAGAACTATTATAAAACTCCTGAAAGATGGAAAAATTCCACCGCTTAGAAGGTCAATAAGGTTTATATGGGTACCAGAAATTGAAGGAACAAAAGCTTATCTGGAGAGATTCCCGGAAGAAAAAAAGAAAATAGTCGCAGGAATAAATATGGATATGGTCGGTGAAGGACTATCTAAATGCCATACACTGTTCTGGATTTCAAGAACACCTCATTCAATTCCCCATTTTATAAATGATATTTGCCAGGAATTTGCAGAATTAACTGTCAAACTTAATAATGATGCTGATGCTCGATACCCCGGAAATCCTTATGGTCAATTTTCTATGAGGGTTATTTCACCTTCAGGAAGCAGGGATTTATTCCATCTCGGGATAACCAGATACGAAAGTGGAAGTGACCATATTGTGCTCGTCAACGGAGAAGTTAGAATCCCTACTGTTTATTTTGAATGCTGGTCTGAAGACTTTTACCATACAAATATGGATACTCCGGATAAATCAGACCCCACTCAATTGAAAAGGGTCGCCTTTATTGCAACTGCATCTACAATAACTTTTTGTTGTGCCACACCAGAAGATGCCCCAAAAATAGCTACTGAAACTCTATCCCGGTCCAGAGAAAGAATCGCCAGGGATTTAAAAAAAAGTATCTCTTTAATAAGTAAAGCAAAACCTGAAAACCTCTATAGAAAATATAAAAATGCTCATATCATAATTACCCAGAGTTATTTAAGAGAAACCGAAAACCTGGAGTCTCTTAAAATACTTGCCGACAAAAACCCCGAAATACTGAAATATATCGAAGATTTAATCACAGATTTTAATAAAAATGAAAATGAAGATACAAATAAAATAAAAAAACATTATGAACTTTACTGCAAATTATACAATCAAACTCCCAGACCTTTTGAACTAACGGAAGAAGAAATAACCCTGAGTAAAATGATCCCTGAAAGAACCGAAAAGAAAATGAAAAGAGTAAGAATCCCATTCACAAACAGCGTTATGAGAACAAGGTATGCATCCTTTGAAGCATTAAACTTTGTAAATGGAAAAAGAAGTATACTTGATATAGCCAATGCTGTTTTTGCAGAATACGGCAATATTAACCCTGAAGATATGAAAGAGTTCATTCTTGCTTATGTAAAAGAAGGTATCTTAAGATTGAAATAAATAGACCTTTTTGCAGAATCACAATTTTATTCTGAAAAATCCAGTTGCAGAAAATTTACTGCATTTTTCGGATTCTAACTTCAATTTCTTTGTTATTTTTAAGCAACTCTACAATTCTTGATGTATCAGTATTTCCATAATGATATGGATAGAGAATTCCGGGTTTAATTGTTTTAGCTGCATCAGCTACCATCTCCGGTGTCATTGTATAGGGTAGATTCATTGGTAAAAAGGCAATGTCAATATTTTTTAACCTTTTCATTTCGGGTATATTTTCTGTATCTCCAGCAATATAAACCCTTTTATCTCCGAAAGTTATTACATATCCATTTCCAATGCCTTTGGGGTGAAAAGGCTGTCCATTTCTCCGTTTATGTACAATGTTATATGCTGGAACTGCCTCTATTTTTATACCTTTAACTGTTTTTATATCTCCATTCTCCATAATAATGCCGCCTTTTATTTTTTTTGCACAGGCTTTTGTAAGCACAATAACCGTTTTTTCAGTCCTTATAGCTTTTATAGCTTCAGGGTCAAGATGGTCATAATGCTCATGAGTTACAATGATGAGGTCTGCTTTAGGCATTTTTTTATAATCTGCATACTGTCCTACAGGGTCAATGTGAATGACTTTACCAGCAAAGTCAAACATAAGAGTCGCATGGGCTATAAAGGTTATCTTAAGGTTACCCTTAGAGGTTTTTATAA
>QNDJ01000380.1 GCA_003644825.1 Candidatus Zhuqueibacterota bacterium
ATCAAGTGTAGCATTCTTTGTTTTTAAAAGCAGTGTATTCATTTTTTTCAATTCAATTATAGTATCAGTATTTGTAGTTTTCTGTTCATCTACTATTGGTATTTTGTTCAGTGCAATATCACCCAGATTTGACTGGGAAAACCCTAAAAGAATGTTAAAAGATTCTGCAAACTTCATTCTAATGATTGCGGTTTTTGCTTTCATTCTTCTCTATGGATTATCTGTTGTAGGTTTAAATTATCTTTTTAAAATTAATATCAGAAGTACAGGAATGTTGCCTGTAATTTTAGTACCGGGAATTTTATTTTCATCTATATTATTAATGGTTACAATTAGAATTGGAGAAAAAAAATTAGAAGAATATGAATGGGATATATAAATAAAACTTTAAAAATAAGATAAATAACAACTCTTCAACAATTAAAAAAAGACCATAGCTCAATTAAAATTGAATTTAATATTTAATTCTTTTTAAAAAACTTATATTTATGGAAAAAATATTAAATCCAACAGTGGCGGAAGTTAATTTAAATGCCTTTAAGTTTAATTTAAGAACAACTAAAAAAATTGTAGGTGATTCTGAAATTCTTGCAATTGTAAAAGCGAATGCTTATGGACACGGCATATTAAAAATTTCTGAAACCGCTGTAGATGAAGGTATTAAGTACCTTGGAGTTGCTACCCTTGAAGAAGCCGTTAAATTAAGAGAAAATGGAATTTCTGTCCACATTCTGATTTTAACACCTCTTTTAAAAGAAGAGATTGAAACAGCCTGTAATTATGATGCCGATCTAACAGTTGCTTCTTATGATAATGCTGTGGATATATCCCGGATAGCTCAAAAACTGAAAAAAAGAGTTAAAGTTCACATTAAAATTGATTCAGGATTGGGAAGATATGGAATAGATTATAAAGATGCTGTAAAAACAATAGAAAAAATCGCCCTTCTAAGGAACATAAAGCTTCAGGGGGTATATACCCATTTTTCTGAATCTTACAAAATTAAAGTTGGTTTTGCAAAAGTTCAGATAGAAAGATTCTTAAATGTTGTTGAAGGTTTAAACAAGATAAATCTTGAAATACCATATAAACACTCCGCTAATAGTGGGGCAATTATTAATTTCCCTGAACCCCATCTTAATATGGTAAGACCCGGAATTATGTTATATGGCTATTTACCATCCCGGGATATGAATACCAATACTAAACTGAAACCTGTGATGACATTAAAATCAAAGGTTGTTCAGGTCAGAGAATTGGAAAAAGGCTCCCCGGTAAGTTACAGCAGAACTTTCATCACAAAGAATAAAACCAGAATAGCATTAGTTCCCTGCGGTTATTATGATGGAATAAACCGTCTACTCAGCAATAACTATAATGTGTTAATTAATGGTAAAAAATGCAGAGGAATAGGAACAGTATGTATGAATGTAACAGTATTTGATATTGGATTAGACAACATAGTTTCTACAGGTGATGAGGTTGTCTTCTTTGGTTCTCAGAAAGAAAATAACATTTCAATCTATAATATATGTGAAAAATTAAATACCATCCCGTACGAAGTCTTGTGCTGGATATCTCCTCTAATCCCCAGAGTATATACTGATGAATAAGAACTGATTTACATTTTTATTCTTATACTATTTCTTGAACCATTATTAAAATCTCTATCCAGAGCTTCATAAGCATCAAGAATATTTATGGTGTGTTTTAACAAAAGTGCACCATCTCTTGTAAGTTTTATTTTATGATGGCCTCGAATAAAAAGGGTTGTATTAAAATGTTTTTCAAGCTGTTTTATATGAAATGATACTGCTGGTTGAGTCATATATAGTTCCCTGGCAGCCTTTGAAAAACTTTTATTTTTTACAACAGTGAAAAATGTTCGTAATCTGTGATCTTCCATTAAACCTTCTCCTTTCAACTAATTTCAATACAAACCCCTCAATCTGTTCAAAATACAGGTTGATTTTATCATTAATTATCTTTATAATAAATACGCTACAATCTAAGATTTGTTTAAAAATTTTTTTATTTTATTTAAAACTTATATGAAGAAAGACAAAAAGTATCCTGAAGCAACCTGTGGTGCCTTAATCCTGAATGATAAAGGTGAAGTTTTTCTTATACGTTCTCATAAATGGAATAACAAATTTGCTCTTCCCGGTGGTCACATTGAATTTGGTGAAAAAATTAAAGACGCTGTAATAAGAGAGATTAAAGAAGAAACTAACCTCGATATTGAAATAATAGACCTTTTAATGGTTCAGGATTGTATTTTTCCAGAGGATTTCTATAAAAAAGGCAGACATTTCATCTTCATCGATTTCCTCTGTAAAGCAAAAACCAAAAACGTGAAATTAAATTCTGAAGCTGAAAGTTACATCTGGGTTAAAATAGAAGATGCTTTTAAACTCCCTGTTGAAATATATACCAAAAATTTGATTAAAAAATATTTAGAAAAAAAAGGAAAAACTGGTATAAAATAGGAGTTTTCATAAGACCTATACAAGAATCCAATTTTTATAATAGTATTCCAGTGTTATAAACAACAAATTAAAGTAACTCAAGCTTCCAGCTTGAGACTAGAAATCTTTGAATTGCAACAAAACACTCCATAATCTAATTCTTGCATTGGTATTTTGTTATTATAAACAACGAATTACCCTGATTACTCTGATTATTCTATTTTTTTTTTGGCTTAATAGTTGCATTTTTTAAATCAGGTTCATAGAGAAAGCATACCTGTTTGTTCCATAGATATTGAATGTAGACTGCACGGATATATTATTTAATTCTTTTTTTCTGCACCAGAATCGAATTCTGGTGCTGTATAGGTCCATTGGTAAGTCATTAAAATGACCGTTTTAAAATAATTATATCTTTTAACAAAAAGTCTCTTTAGAGACTTCCATATTGTTTTATCCACTACCAGAATTCAATTCTGGTAGTGGCATTCTGGTAGTATATAAACAACAAATAAAACGAATTTCACTAATTATATATATCAAATTAGTCCAGTATTAAATTTGATTTAATAAATGCCAGTATTCATTAAGCATTATTATTATAATTTTATAAGTAAAGTGAAT
>QNDJ01000381.1 GCA_003644825.1 Candidatus Zhuqueibacterota bacterium
AATAAATATAGGACTACAGTCTATAAATAGAAAAGAGCTTGCCATTCTCGGCAGGGTTCACACAGAAAAGGATTTTTATGATACATTTAAAACCTCCAGGAAAGCTGGATTTAAAAATATAGGTGTTGATATAATTTATGGGATTCCATCTCAAACATCAGACCTTCTAAAAAGAACATTAATGGAAATAATAAAACTATATCCCGAGCACATTTCTGCTTATTCTTTAACATTTGAAGAAGGAACATATCTAAAAAAATTACTTGACAATGGAAATTTAAAAAGGCTAAATGATGATAAAATAAGAGAATTTTATAAGGCTACTATTAAAATGCTTGAATCATCAGGTTACAAACAATATGAAATTTCAAATTTTTCCAGACCAGAATATGAATGCCTTCATAATTTGAATTACTGGAACCTGAAACCATATTTAGGTTTTGGATTGGGTGCTCATACTTTTGATGGCAAAAAAAGAGCCTGGAATACAAAAATATTTTCACACTATTTTTCAATGTTAGATAAAAATAAGTTTCCCACCGAAGGTAAGGAAGTTCTAACTGAAGAACAGAAAAAAATCGAAATGATTATGTTAGGTTTAAGAAAATCTGAAGGAATTTCCATAAATAATTTCAAAATTCGGTTCGGAATTAAGGAAACAGATAATTTTATGAAAAAAGTTAGCAAACTTAATATCGGTGAAAAATTCTTTAAAATTACCGACGATAATATCTACCTTACAGTAGAAGGTAAATTAATAATGGATGAACTTGTACTAATGTTGATATAAAAATCCAGAATATATATTATTCAGAAAATTGAGTATTCAGTAACAGGTCTTTAAAGTTTCATTATTTAATCAAAGCTTTCAACCCTGTTTCTTCCATTTTCTTTAGCTTTATAAAGGGCTTTGTCGGCAGCTTCAACAAGCTCTCCAGGGGTATCGTATTCATCATTAAGCATTGTAGAAGTTCCAAGGCTTATAGTGACCTGTCCCTTTTCGAGTCCACCCGGAAAAGCAGTTTCCTCAATTTTTCTTCTTATTCGTTCAGCAACAATTCTTGCAGACTCTTTCTCGGTTTTAGGAAGAATAACGGAAAATTCCTCTCCTCCATACCGTGCAACTATATCACCATCTCTTACAGATTCAGATAGTATTCTTGCCACTTCTTTCAGAACAATATCACCCTGTTTATGCCCGTAAGTATCATTAAAAACCTTAAAAAAATCAATGTCCATCATAATACAGGAAAGAGGAAGTTTGTGCCTTTGAGATTTTGAAAACTCTTTTTCAAGCAAATCAAAGAAAAATCTGTGATTATAAAGTTCTGTTAAACCATCTGTTATTGCCTGTTCTTTTAGTTTTTTATTTGCTTTTTGAAGTTCCTCGGCAAGTTTTTCTGCTTTAGCTATTGCCTTCTGGAGTTCCCTGTTCATCTGTTCGTATGTGAGATTGATTTTCCCGAGTTCAAGGTTCGCTTCCTGAAGAATTTCTGCATAACTTTTTGTTTCAGAAACACTTATTTCAAAGTTCTGGGCCGCTTCCTCAAGTTCTGATGAAACTTTATTCATAATTTCATCTATATCTTCTTCACTAAACTGAAAATACTGGCTTACTTTTTCTCTGAGCAGGGTAAGGTTACTTTTTTTATTAACATCATAAATTATACTGGCAATAATATCTCCCAGATGAACAATATTAATTGTCCTTCTGATTTTCTCTGATTCATCTTTTGCTTCTTCTGGACTATGGTGGTATCTTATACTTTTTGTCAAAATCTCGGGTAGAGACCATTTCGTACTTAAAACATTACCAATTTCAGCGTGGTCTATGCCCCATTTTCTTTTTTCCATTTCCCTTATCGGGGTACCAAGTGTATAATGTTCTTCAAGGATTTTAGCATATTCTTCCGGATAATACTTTGCAAATATTAAGCCACCAATATTCTGCATTAATCCTGCAAGAAAAGCTTCTTCTGTTTCTTTCTCCCCTAATTTTCCTGCAATAATCTTTGATGCAACTGCAGAAGCTAAAGACCTCTCCCAGAACGATTGATAATTGAAACTGTCATCAGATTTTTTAGGAAATCTATCAAGAACAGATATACAGAGCGAAAGAGTTCGAACTGCTGATAAACCTAAAATCGCTATTGCCTGGGATAGAGTTGTTATCTGTTTTCTAAAACCGTAAAAAGAAGAATTCACAACCTTAAGAATCTTCGCAGTTAAAGCAGGGTCCTTTTTTATAGTTTCTGCTATCTGAGATGCTGAAACATCATCACTTGTTGCCATTGATACCACTTTTGCAGCCACAACAGATAAAGATGGTAATTCTTTTTCATCTTTGATGATTTCCTTAATATCCACAATTTTCTTACCAGTTTGTGGAATAGACTTATCCAGGTCTTTACTCATTTTTAAAGGCAGGTTTACTATAAGTTCACACGCCCCATTATCACCTGATTTTATAGTATAAAAACCCTCTTCAATTTTAAGATACCTCTCAAGAATCAGGTTCTCAAATTCAAGACTTCTATAATTTGAAATTGTTTTGTCCCGTTCTTTTCTCAAATAACTGATTTTTATTTTTACTATTTTATCTTCCTCATTGACTATAATAATTAAATCACTGGAAGGTACAGCATGTTTAATTATATTCAACAAAACCCAGAATAAGGTATTTTTTATCGCTTCCTCATACAGGTTCAGGTAAATATCTTTTTGTAGAAGGCCAAGCTTTATTTTTACTTTTTTCTCCTCAACGTATCTCATTAACTCTCTGGAAACATCCGACAACAGTTTATTAATACTCACCTTTCTTCTGGTTACATTTGAAAATCTTGTATCAAGAGTATAAATCTCAAGAAGTTTATCAAGTTTCTGGAACAATGAATTATTAATTTTTATCATCCTGTCAAGATGAACGAGTTCCTCTTCCCTGCCCGCCCCTGACATTTTATCTTTAAGAATTTTTACATCCTGAAGAAGCAATGAAAAGTGGGCTTTTAATTCATTTTTTATAGCACTAAAATAATCCATTTTCACTTTGTTATTCATAAATCTTCCTTTTATAAACCAATAAAAAATAT
>QNDJ01000382.1 GCA_003644825.1 Candidatus Zhuqueibacterota bacterium
AATAAACAGTTTAATTAAAATTATTACAACTAAATTTAAAGATGATTTGTCTTATAATAATAATGAATTTTTCCTGAAAATAACCTTTTCAGAAGGAGAAATTAAATAGGGAGATATAAAAATGAAAAATAGGAGTATTATAATATTCATTATGATAACGATTTTTTTTACTTTAAGCATTAATGTTATTGCTCAAAATAAAAGAATTTTAACTCTTGAAGAAAGCATAAATATCGCTTTGAGAAAAAGTTATAATGTAAGAAGTGCAAATCTTGTTCTGAGTTCGACAAGAAATAGTTTAAAATCCTGGGAGCTTTCAAAGAAATCAAGAGTTGAGTTTACTTATGATTTACCATCTTTTTCCAGAACTTATAAAGAAGAATATATCCCTTCCAAGAATATTAGTGAATATGTTGATAGACAAATAAATAAAGTAAATACAAATATCAGGATTTATCAGCCTATAATTTCTACTAACACTGATATAATCATTACAAATAATTTATTCAGACAGGATCAGGTTACTCGTTTAAAAGGATTACCTAATCAGACAAAGAAGGACTTTTTTAATAATTTTGGTATTCAGATAAGACAACCAATTTTCACGTATAATGCAAAAAAGTTTACGGAGAAAAATCAAGAATTATCTTCTGAAAAGGTTGAGAATCAATATCCGTTTCAGATTCAGGATATAATATTTAATGTAACCAATGCTTTTTATGACCTGTATAAAGCGGCAAGGGAGGTGGATATAGCAGAAGCTGAAGTAAAACAGCAGGAGCAATCTTATAATATGGCTCAAAATAAATATAAAGCCGGAATTATTGCAGAAGTCGATGCTCTTAAACTTGAAGTGGACCTGGCAGCAAGTAAAAATAACTTAAGAACTAAAAGGGGTCTTTTAAAGAGAAAACAGGATGATTTTAAATTATTAATAGGGCTGGAAACCGATGAAGAAATACAGGCTGTTGGAAAAATAGAATATAAACCGATAGAAGTTGATTTGAATAAGGCCATAAGTGAGGCTTTAAAAAGAAGATATGAAATCAGAAATTTACAGATAGATATAGAATTACAAAAAATGGCAGTAAGACAAACTATGGGAAGAAGAGAATTTAAGGCTTCTATTAATGCAAATATAGGTTACAATGGAAATTCTAATAGATTAAGAGGGGCTTTTGAAGATTTTGTTCAATCACAGATTGTATCGATAAATTTTGAAGTTCCGATCTGGGATTGGGGTTCAAATAAAGCATCAGTGAATTCAGCTAAAGACCAGCTTGAACTGAAAAAATTAAACCTTGAGTATAAAAAGAAATCTATTATAAATGAAGTTAAAAAGGCAGTTGATAGAGTGAATGAAGCTAAAGAAAGACTTCAAATTTTAAAGAAAAGCGAAGAGTTAGCACAAAAAAGTTTTGATATAAGCCTCGAAAGGTTCAATAATGGGGATATTACAAGTGAAGACCTTGCACTGGCACAGAAAAGGCTCACTCAAGCAAAGACAGATATCTTAAATGCTCAAATTGATTATCTTGTTTCTATATCTGACCTGAAACGCAAGACTTTCTGGGATTTTGAGAAAAACAAACCTGTTGAAATCGATATTGAAAAGATATTAAGATAAATTGTATCTTTTATTAGAACAGAAAGAAGTCCGGCTTAATCAAGTCGGATTTTTTATTTGATTATAATTATTTTTTTATTATTTTAAATATGGATATTATGGATTTTTTTTAATTTACCGATAATTATGATAGAAATTGTGAGTTATAAGGTGAGAAAAAGAGAATTTCAGGTAGAAAATGAGGAGAAGTTTTTAAGCCCTTATGCATGTAAAAGTAATGGTGCTAATACAACCAGATTAATTGAAGAAGAAAATGATGAGTTCAGAACCCCATTTCAGAGAGATAGAGACAGAATTTTGCATTCAAAGGCTTTTAGAAGATTAAAACATAAAAGGCAGGTATTTTTTACAG
This sequence comes from Candidatus Zhuqueibacterota bacterium, assembly GCA_003644825.1. Taxonomy (GTDB): domain Bacteria; phylum SM23-31; class SM23-31; order B21-G16; family B21-G16; genus B21-G16. Next base: position 1,980 of record QNDJ01000382.1, read on the forward strand.
ATTATGGAGACCATTATAGAACGAGGCTTACTCATACACTTGAGGTATCTCAATTATCAAGGACAGTTTCAAGGATTCTCGGTTTAAATGAAGACCTTATTGAGGCAATTGCTCTTGGTCATGACCTTGGGCATACTCCATTTGGTCATATTGGTGAGGAAATACTGAATGCTGTTCTGACAGGTAAGGATAATCTAAACAATGTAATTAATACAGGTAATATTGGAGGTTTTAAGCATAATTATCAAAGTTTAAGAGTTGTAGATTATCTTGAAAGAAGATATGATTTTAAAGGACTTAATTTAACATCTTTTGTTAGAGAAGGCATACTGAAGCATACAGACCTGAAAAAAGGGAGTATTTTTTACCCGGAGTTTAATGAAGGCGGTTTATATATGGAATATGAATTTTCAGTAACTATTGAAGGGCAGGTTGTTGCGATATGTGATGAAATTGCTCAGAGGACCCATGACCTGGAAGATGGAATCCGTTCTGGTTTTATAGACCTGGGAAATGTAAGGGAACTCGCTTTAATTAAAAGAGTAGAAAAACAGTGTAACCTGCCAGAATTTAATAAGAAAAATAAAGAGATTTATAGAAATACATTAATAAGAAAGTTGATAAGTTTGCTAATAAAAGATATATCAGAGGAAACAATAAAAAATATAAATAAGTATTATGATAAAACATCTTCCGGGGGACTTGTTTTTAAACAGTTGGTTATGTTCTCACCCCAGATCGATAGGGAACAGAAGGAACTGGATGTTTTTATAGATAAAGAAATAATAAACAACTCAGCAATAAATAAAGCTGATGCAAAATCCGAACATATAATAAGGAATTTGCTTATATCATATTTAAAGAAACCACTTCTTCTTGAAGATGTGGTCATAAAAGATTTTTTAAATGAAAAATTTGGAAATAATGTGGAATTGAGAAAAATGTCGGGTGAAAAAGTTTTTCCCTATATAGAGAAAATTAAAAATGAGCCCAAATTTATTCGTTTGATTTGTGATTATATAGCTGGAATGACTGATAATTTTGCTTTAAATGAATATTCTGAACTTTTTTCTGTGTAGTAGGATGTATAG
>QNDJ01000383.1 GCA_003644825.1 Candidatus Zhuqueibacterota bacterium
ATATATAATACAATAGAAATTGAAGCAGAGGTTATTGCATAAGGGAGTTGTGTGTTAACATGGTCTATGTGGTCAGAAGCAGAGGCGATTGAAGCAACAATTGTGGTATCAGAAATAGGAGAACAATGGTCTCCAAAAACGCCCCCTCCAAGCATTGCGGCAATTAATGGTGTAAGGTTTAAGTTCAATGTTTTTGCTATACCTATTCCAATAGGAAACATTATTGCCCATGTTCCCCAGGATGTTCCTGTTGAAAATGCTATGAAACAGGTTACCAGAAAAAGTATACAGGGAAGAAAAATAGGGTTTAATATATCTTTGGTAATTTCTGCAATATACGGTCCTGTTCCCATACTATTGCAGATATTACCAATAGCAAAAGCAAATACCATCAGAAAAGCAATAGAAATAATTCCACCTACACCCCTGAAAAACAGTTCAATTATCTCCTGGATGCTCATTATTTTCTGGACTTTATACATAACTGCAGCAACAAATAGTGCTGTGAGAACAGACCAGAGAACAGATGTGGAACCTGAACCGGAAGTTAAGTTTCCATTACCTGTTATAAGAAGGGAAACAAACATCATTCCAATCATTACAACTACTGGAATAACAAGATTTATTGATTTGTATTTTATTGATTCTTTAGCTTTCAGTTCTGATATTTCTCTTGATACCATTGGAACGGCACCATCTCTGAGTACTTTTCCTTCGATTTCAGCTCTTTTTTCAGCTTTCTTCATCGGTCCAAAATCTTTTCTTGTAATTATAGTGAAAAGAACTATAAGAACTGCGAAAATAGAATAAAAATTCAATGGAACAGCTTTAAGGAATTCCTGAACAGGGTTTTTGATTTCCTGATTTTCCAGAAGGGTTAAGAGAAAAGCACCCCAGGCATTTATCGGAATCAGGCTACATATTGGTGCAGAGGTTGAATCACAGATGTATGCCAGTTTTTCCCTTGGAATTTTAAATTTATCAAATAATGGTCTTGATATTGTTCCTGCTATTAAGCTGGTTATGCTTGATTCTATGAAGATTACACAGCCAATAATAAAGGCGAGTAATTCTGCTCCTTTTCTTGTGTTAATAAATTTTCTTTCTGTCATAAAATTAACAAATCCGTTAACACCGCCAGACCTCTGAGTAAAGGCTATTATTGCTCCTATCAGAGCAGAAAATATTATCACTTTTGTGTTTGAATTATTTTCAAAAACTCTGACGCAGACTTCTATTGCTTCTCTTAATCCCGTTAAAGGATTTCCATTCTTAAGAATGGTTGTTCCCATTAGGATTCCAAGAAATAATGAAATATATACCTGTCTTGTTTTTATAGCTAATATAATAGCAAAAACTGGTGGTATTATTGACAACCATCTATGAGCTTCTAACATTCTTTTTCGTTATGTTAAATGAAATATATATTTACAAAAATATCATTTATTTTGCCCAGACCGGAAGAGTGTTAAAGTTAATATTGAATAAGGGTATAGTAATTAAAAAAGTTATTGCTGTAATAAGAATTGCCCCTATTATATTAAGAAATATTCCTGTTTTTGCCATATCAGGTATTTTAATCCATCCACTGCTGAAAACTATTGCGTTTGGTGGGGTTGCAACAGGAAGCATAAATGCACAGGATGCTGAAACAGTAGCAGGTATCATTAATAAAAATGGATGAATTCTGGTTGAAATAGCTAATCCTGCCAGTATAGGCATAAATATTGACGCAGTGGCAGTATTTGAAGTAACTTCAGTTAGAAAAGTTACAACCATACATATTGTAAAAACAACACACCAGGAAGGAAGATGTGATAGCCCTTTTAAGCTGTGCCCTATATAGGAAGATAATCCACTATCCCTGAACCCTGATGCAAGAGCTATACCTCCACCAAATAGTATTAAAATACCCCAAGGGATTTTTTTCGCATCTCTCCAGTTTAGTAGAAATTCCTTTTTTTTCCAGTTTCCGGGAATTAGAAAAAGCAAAATAGCACCTGCAATAGCCACGGTGGAATCATGTGCAAATTTTGGTCTGTTCAGTAATTCAGACCAACCCGGTATTGAGAAAAATTCTAAATCAATTCTTCTGCGAAATATCCATCCCAGAGAAGTTAGAATGAATATAATGAGCACCAGTTTTTCCTCTCTTTTTATTTTTCCCAGTGATTTTAGTTTTTCCCGGACGACTGTTTTTACTTTATGAGTATTTTCTGATTTAATTTTGAACAAAAATCCTGTTAGAATATACCAGCATATTGGAAGAAAAATGATTACGATAACTATACCGAATGTAATCCATTTTGTAAAAGTAATTTCTGGTGAATCAGGAAAAATTGTTTTTGAAACTCCAGCGAAAATAAGGTTGGGTGGTGACCCAATCAAAGTGCTTATCCCACCGATACTTGCAGCGTAAGCAATTCCAAGCATTAAGGCTTTATTAAAATTTTCCTGATTTTTATTTTCTTCAAATATTTCTCCAATTGATGTTATTACCGCTGCTCCTATGGGGAGCATCATTAAAGTTGTAGCTGTATTGGATATCCACATAGAAAGAAAAGATGATGCAATCATAAAACCAAGTATAATTGTTTTTTTACTTTTTCCCAGCATTGCAATAATATTAAGGGCTATTCTTCTATGTAAACCACATTTTTCAATAGCTATTGCTATGAAAAAACCCCCCATAAAAAGAAATATGTTTTTATCCCCATAAGAAGCAGTAGTTGAAGCCGCATCTTTAATACCAAGTAATGGAAATAATATAATGGGAATTAATGAAGTAACAGGTATAGGAATAGCTTCTGTGAGCCACCAGAATCCCATTAAGATGGTAACTGCTGCTACATATTTAGCCTCTACAGTCATTCCTTTCGGCAGAGGTAAGAAAAGGCATAAAATAAAAAGAGGTATACCTGAAAAAAATCCGACCTTTTGACGGGTAGTAAATGAAGAATTCAGCACCAATTACCGACCAAAATAGATTTAGTATTTATATGAGTAATTATTTCATTAGAGAATTTAACTTTTTCTGAATAAAGTTTAAT
>QNDJ01000384.1 GCA_003644825.1 Candidatus Zhuqueibacterota bacterium
CAGTTCTATTTTTTCATCACCTATAATTCTTTTCAGGGTTGAAATAAATTCATTAAAATCCGTATTGGGAAGCAGCCTGCAATTAAGATTTACCTCACCATAAGAAGGAATAACATTGGCAGCTATTCCAGCTTTTATAATTGTCGGTGCAACTGTATCCCTTAACATTGCATTGAATAAAGGATTTTTATCCACCTCATCTCCGTAAATATCAACTCCAAGGCCTTCAAAGAATTCCTTCGTTATGGAATTCAATTTAACAGGAAATTTATAATTTTTTATGGACATGATTGCTTTCGATAAATGATAAACAGGATTATCATTAATTGGAACAGAAGAATGACCACCCGGGCTATGAACTTTAAGAAGGATATTTACAGGGATTTTTTCCAGATTCTGTACACCGGCAAATAAATATTTACCATTTTCAATTAAAATTCTTCCACCCTCATTAATAGCATACTCTGCATCAATTTCACTAAAATGATTATTAATCATCCAGTTCATTCCAAGTTTTCCGCCCTTTTCTTCATCACAGGTCGAAAGAAAAATCACATCCCTCTTAAGTTTAACCTTATTTCTCACAAGTAAAAGCATTACAACTATTTCAAGGGCAAGCATTCCTTTGTTATCAATAGCTCCTCTACCATAAAGAAAGCCATCCCTTTCCACAGGTTCAAAAGGGTTTGTAGCCCACTCAGAAAGAACTGCATCAACAACATCAGTATGCGCTATCATCATTATCGGTTTTTGAGAATCTTCACCTTTTATTCTTGCTACAAGGTTTCCTCTTCCCGGACCAGATTCTAAAACCTTAGCATTGATACTATTTTTCTTCAATAAATCACAAACAAAACCTGCCAGTGCTAATTCATTTCCGGGTGGATTAACTGTTTTATACCTTATCAGCTCCTTGAGAAGCTCAAGTGATTCGTTTAGAATTTCCTTATTCATTAATCCTTCTAATTTAATTTATAGCGAACTGTAAATATTTCTGTAACTTTTATATCTCTCTAAAGGTATTTCACCTTTTTTTAATGCTTCAATAATCTGACAATCTGGTTCATTAATATGCACACAATCACTATATTTACAACCATTGATATATTTTCTGAATTCCTTGAAATAATAATGGAGAGATTTTTTATCTATATCCCACAAACTGAATTCTCTAATGCCTGGAGTATCCATCACATAGGCACCAAAATCCAGACGATAGAGTGAAACCGATGTTGTTGTATGCACCCCTTTTCCTGTTTTACTACTCACTTCATTTACATCAATATTCAGTCCTGGTTGTAATGTATTTATTATAGTTGATTTCCCAACACCACTCTGTCCTACAAAAATGGACTTTTTCCCCATCATTTCTTTCTTTAATGATTCTAATCCTGTTCCTGATACTGCCGATGTTAAAACAATTCTGTAACCTATCTTTCTATACAGGTTTACATATTTTTCAATTTCACCACTGTCTATTAAATCCATTTTGTTGATGCATATCAATATTTCGAGTTCTCCCTTTTCACCTGCTGCGATAAATCTATCGACCAATCCCGGTTTAAAATCAGGTTCTTTTGATGATGATACTATCACCAGCTGGTCAATATTTGCAGCAATAACCTGTTCCAGGTCAGGCCTGCCTGCAGACAACCTCGATAATTTATTCTTTCTTTCCTTTATCTCAGTAATAACCCCTTCATTGTTATTTATCACTTCAAATAAAACTTCATCACCCACCACTGCCAAATTTTTATTTCTTTTAAAATCTCTGAATAAACGTCCCCTTAAAATACAGGAATAATAATTACCGTTAGAGTCAACCGTATACTTCCTTCTATGTTTCTGAATAATAGTTCCTTCCATATAAATTTAAATTTAGTATTAAAGGTAAAAAAGTCAAGATAATTAAATATTAGAATGTGAATGATTATGAAATAAGATTTTACTTTCAGGAATAAATTTTTTATATTTTATACAATAAAAAGGAATTTTATTTATGAAAAGACTGAGAATTGGGATCATCGGGTTAGGGCATCTTGGTATTGCTCATTTAAAAAATGCTAAAGAGATTGATAACGTTGAAATTGCTGGTATAAATGATATCAACATAGATAAAGCTCGTAAATTATCTGAAGAGTACGGAGTTCCGTATTATCAGAAACCTGACGATTTAATAAAAAATGTTGATTGTATAAGTATAGTAACCCCAACAATTGAACATTATAAACTGGCAAAACATTCTTTGCTTTGTAGAAAACATATTTTTATAGAAAAACCTATAACTTCAACTACTTCTGAAGCTGATGAATTGATAGAAATTGCAAACAATTATAACCTTAAAATACAGGTTGGTCATATCGAGAGGTTTAATCCTGCATTTAAAGCTATAAGTAAATTGAAACCTGCCCCGATGTTTATTGAGGCTCACAGGCTTGCCTCATTTGTTCCAAGAGGAACTGACGTTTCAGTTATACTTGATATAATGATACATGATATAGACATAATATTAAAACTTGTTCCTTCGGAAATTGAAAACATAGAAGCCAGTGGTGTTAAAGTTATCACCGATAATATTGATATAGCAAATGCAAGAATAAAATTCAAAAACAAAGCTGTTGCCAATATCACTGCAAGCAGAATATCTCAAAGGAAAATGAGGAAAATGAGGCTTTTTCAGAAATCAAGTTATATTTCAATAAACTTTCTTGAAAAATCCGCTGAATACTTCAAACTAATCAAAAATAACGAATACCAGAAAGATAACAAAGAAACGATTATTGACTATCCTGGAAAAAACAAAAAAGTCCTGTATTACAAATTACAACCCCCTGATGAAGATGCTCTAAAATCCGAACTAAACTCTTTTATCCAATCGATTTTAAATGATACCACACCAGAAGTATCCGGTGAAGAAGGTAGAAATGCTCTTGACATTGCTTTGAAAATCCTGGATAAAATCAATGAATAATAAAAATCATAAGCCCGGGTAATAAAAAAAATATTTTATCATTTCCCTGACC
>QNDJ01000385.1 GCA_003644825.1 Candidatus Zhuqueibacterota bacterium
GCTCATTTTCTGTTATACCTTCCTGTATCTTCTGAAACAGGTAAAACTTCCTATATAGATTCTCTTTTTACATCAACAAGTGCCGTTTGCGTGACCGGATTAATTGTTGTTGATACAGGTAAGCACTATTCGGCTTTTGGAGAAGCTGTAATTCTCATTTTAATACAGATAGGCGGTCTGGGATTTATGACTGTTTCTACGTTTCTTCTATTTTTACTGAAATACAGAGTTTCTTTGAGCTATAGAAAGATTATAACAGATACTTATCTCAATAAGTTTACATTTAATATTAAATGGATAATATTGAATATAATTTTATTCACTTTTTTTATAGAATTTTTAGGAGCTCTATTGCTTTTTGCCAGGTTTATCTCTAAGTTTCCATTAAAAACAGCGTTGTGGAACAGTGTATTTCATTCTGTTTCTGCATTTTGTAATGCTGGTTTTTCTCTTTTTTCAACGAGTTTTATTAATTTTCAGGGTGACTGGCTGGTAAATTTGACCTTGATTTTTTTAATAATAAGTGGAGGATTGGGTTTTGCAGTTCTTATTGAATTATGGAATATTATCAGAAGAAAAACAAGCTGGGATGTGGTCAGTCTTCATACAAAGATAGTTATTCATTCGGTGATAATCCTTGTTGTTTTTGGGTCTGTCTGTTTCTTTTTCTTTGAATACCGGAATATTCTTGCAGGACATTCTCTGAGTGAGAAATTCTTTATTTCAATTTTTCAGGTTGTTACCCCAAGGACAGCTGGATTCAATACAGTTAAATTGCAATATTTATCCAATGTGACATTATTTTTACTGATAATTCTTATGTTTATCGGTGCGGGTTCTGGCTCCTGTGGAGGTGGTATTAAAATAAATACAGCTTTTGTTATCGGAGCTTTTTTAAGAGCAAGATTGCAAAATATGGAGAGAGTTCAAGTTTTTAAAAAGCAGATATCTGAAAATTCAATCTCCAAAGCTATTTCAGTTTTTTTGTTTTCAGGTATAACAATATTTGTGTTTGTAATAGTTTTGATGTATACACAACTTGGAGAAGTTTCCTACACCCTTGCTCGGGGGAAATTTCTGGAATTTCTGTTTGAGTGTACTTCTGCTTTTGGAACGGTGGGTTTATCTATGGGAGTAACCAGCATTTTAAATTTTTCAGGCAAACTATTGGTTGTAATTTTAATGTTCATAGGAAGGATAGGACCCTTGACTATAGCTTTTCTCTTTAGTGAACAAAAAAGAGAAAAAGCATTTGCCTATCCTGAAGAAACTGTAATTGTAGGTTAGGAGGAAATTATGCAAAATATAGCACTTATTGGCGTAGGTAAGTTCGGCTATTATTTTGCCAGGTCTATAAAAGATAAAGTGAATGAGCTGGTTGTTATAGATAATGATGAAAAAAAGATTAATCAGGTTAAATCTTTTATAAGCAATTCAATAATAGCTGATGCAACAAATAGAGAAGTACTGGAACAACTGGACCTGAAAAGTATGGATGCAGTGGTAATAAGTATGGGTGAAAAAATAGAATCAAGTATATTAACAACTTTATATTTACAGGAAATGGGTATAACAAATATTACAGTAAAAGCTAATTCTGAAGACCATGCGAAAATTTTGTTGAAAACGGGTGCTGCCCATACTGTTTTTCCTGAGAGAGAGAGTGCATTCAGGCTGGCATATAGTATCAGTGAGTTGAACGTTTTGAACCATATTGATATTGCTGAAGGTTATAGTATTATTGAAATGGCACCCCCCTCTTCTTTTGAGGGTAAATCTATAAGAGAACTTGATATAAGGAAAAAATATGGTGTTACTATTCTTATTGTGAAACAGATTGTTCCTGAAAAAACTATTGTTCCAACTCCAGATTTCATCATTAAACAAAGTGATATTCTTGTAATTATGGGGAAAAATGAGGATTTAAAGAAAATAAGTGAAATAAAATAGATAATTATGAAAACAGAAAAACTGATAAATATTTTAAAGATTATATTTCTGATTATAGCCGTTTATTTCTTTCTTGTAAGTATAAAATTGCTTGGAACTTCACTGAAGATGTTTGGTGGAGGTTTCGCAAGAGCTCTTTTAATGACCACTTCTAATCCCTTTACTGGCCTTTTAATAGGAATACTTACAACGAGTCTTGTTCAAAGTTCTTCGATGACGACTTCCATAGTAGTTGGATTAGTTGGTGATAGTATACTTTCATTGAGAAATGCAGTTCCTATTGTAATGGGTGCAAATATTGGTACAACTGTAACCAATACCATAGTATCAATGGGGCATATTACAAGAAAAACCGAGTTCAGGCGAGCATTTGCAAGTGCAACCGTACACGATTTTTTTAACATTCTGGCGGTATGTGTTCTTTTTCCACTGGAAGTCGGATTTCATATTATTGAGAAATCAGCAGTTATGGTCTCAAAAGTTTTTTCTGAAGTCGGTGGAACAAAAATCTTTGACCCTATAAAAGTTGTTGTAAATCCAATTATTTATTTCTTAAAAGAACATTTACATTCTCCACTGATATTATTGATTATTGCTATATTATTGTTGTTTTTTTCTTTGACATTTATGATAAGAGTTATCAGGTCTTTAATATTGAAAAAAATGGAAATATTTCTAAATAAATATCTGTTTAAGAGTGACCTTACAAGTTTTATTCTTGGGATTATTTTTACTGCAATAGTGCAGAGCAGTTCAATTACTACATCCCTGGTTGTGCCGCTTGCTGGTGCTGGAATTCTTACCGTAAGAAAAATTTTTCCTTATACACTGGGTGCAAATATTGGAACAACTGTTACGGCTTTGCTTGCATCTTTTGCGACTTTTAATCCTGTTGCAGTTACAGTTGCTTTTTCACATTTATTGTTTAATATCTTTGGCATAATTATATTTTATCCACTTAATAAAATACCTGTAAGTATTGCCGAGGGTTTTGCAAAAATAACTACCAGGTCAAAAAGAAATACTTTTTTATTTGTTATATTGTATTTTTCAATTTATATTTTA
>QNDJ01000386.1 GCA_003644825.1 Candidatus Zhuqueibacterota bacterium
GAATTTCTTATTTTGTATTGAAGTAGTAAGCTTTATAGGAATGCCAATCTTTTCCAACTTTAATTGTTATTGCGAGTTCTGATTATTCTGAACGAAACATTATTTTTTATGTATTACAGAGGTTGCTTTTTCATCCTGGATATTCTGGATTCCTCACAATGACAGGTAAATCAAGACTTGACCTTGTTCAGAGAAACACTCTGATTACATAGCACACAAATTGTCCGGCTGGAACAGAGCCAGGATAATAGGAACAGGAACTTTGCTGGACAGTGCTCGTTTTCGATTTCTGTTGAGTCAACATTGTGGTATAGATGTGCATAATATCCATGCATATATTCTCGGAGAACATGGAGATAGTGAAGTGGCAGCCTGGTCAATGACAAATATTGCAGGTATACCAATTGATGAATATTGCCCTGTATGTGGACGGTGTAATAACTGGAATGCAAAACGCCTGGAAATTGAAGAAACAGTAAGAAATTATGCATATCATATTATCAATTATAAAGGTGCAACTTATTATGCAATCAGCCTTGTTCTGGTAAGGATTGTTGGTGCCATTCTCCGTAATGAAATGAGTGTACTTATAATTTCATCGGTTTTGGATGGAGAGTATGGATTAAAAGATATTAGCCTGGGAGTGCCCTGTGTGATTTCTAAAAAAGGTATTAAATATGTTTTAGAGGCTAAGTTATCGCAGGAGGAATTAAGAGCATTACATAACTCAGCTTCCATCTTAAAAAATGTAATAAAGGAACTGGAGGGTTCCTGGTAGTTAATTATTTATTTCAGGAAAAATTTTAGCCCTCCTGTAAAATAGAATTCGAAAATAAAAAAGAGTATACCAATCCTATTCTTTTTTCAAAGCTCAAAAGGGTAAAAAAGAAAAATTTAGTTTAATTGATTATGTAGTTTACTCTTTTTTGCCAAGAACCAGTTGCACAAAACAAAGTGAAATTATAAAAACCAGACAGTATACACTGAATCTAAAGTATGAAAGCGGACCAAGATTGAATATTACGAATCCTGCTATCTTGTCAATTATTCCGATGATAATACTTACTACAGACAAAATATAACCAATCCACAGTAATGTTTTAAAATATTTCATTATTTATCCTCCTTTTATATATAATACACATATATGTTTTGTTTTTTATAATCAAGAAGAAATAAATCGAATTTGAAGAAATTTCAGAGAGAGTCGGTCTATTCTTTTGTCGAAGGAATATCCATTTTCACATTCCTTCTTAAATAAATATATTTTAAATTTATTAAAAAGTAAAGAAAAAAATTTTTTAATAGCAATTTTTTTTTGAAGGTTGTTATCTTTTAGAGATGATTTTATCTTACATCATACTTTAAAAATTTTACAAAAGCAACGGTAAAAAACAGGATGAAATATAAAATGAGGATAGCAAAGTTAACGATTGAGTTTTTAAATATGATGTTGTTACTTTTTTTAAAAAATACAAATTCGGGCATATTGTTGAGATTTAATTCGAATGAAGGAAATCTTGCTTTTGCTGAGGCATCAATGACGCCATTATTTTCCGAGATACTTATAGAAGTGGAAAGGCCACTGCTTCCGAGGCGGGGATTTTTTTTAATTTCATTTCTGATAAAATTTAAAACTTTATTCTTGTAATCATTTAGACTTTTAATGAAATTTTCTTTAATATTAATTCCTGTTCCTGTTATTTCATTTGCCATCAACGAAAGAGTTGATGTGGGAGAAAATTTTGCCAGAATAGATGAAGTTTTAATTAGTTCCATCTCTTTGTTGTAGTAGTTTTCAATAAGGTTATCAAACTTTTTTGAGAGTTCTTTTTCGGATTTTTCTCTTTCTTCGTTCATAATTTTTTGAGCCCAGTTTCTGTCCCGGAGTGATTTTCTGGATGCAATATATTCATCGAACCTTTTTTGAATTGCATTCTGTAAATTATTTTTGAATTCCTTTAATAGAAGTTCCTGTTCAGTATATAATTTTTCTATGACGGGTGGTCTATGAATAATTGTGGCTATTTTTACGCTCAGCCTCGGGATTATTATAACAAAGGATATCCATATTACCATAAAATATAAAAAAGATATTGCAGAGTTCTTCGAGAATGTTGAAACTGCTACACCAATCGCAAAGAAAACAAGCAAATAAAGAAAAAATGATAGTATCAGTATGAAAAGTTTCAATATTTCATATTTACTCAGGCTTATACCGGGGAAAATAAAAAGGTATAAACAACCAAAGGCTACAGGAATAATGAGAACCCCAACTAAAGTTATATATCCACCTATAATTTTACCTAATATAAGCTTATCTCTTGAAACAGGATTTGAGAGAATGAGTTTAAGAGTTCCTCTCTCCTTTTCACCTGAAATAGCATCGTATGAGAATAAAAGAGCAAAAAAACTGAATATTGTTAGAACAATCATAGTTATATCAATATCTCCAAAGAGGGCAAAAACCGGATGTAAACTCCAGTAAGAATCAACAATTTTTGTATTGCCATATCTACTTATAGTAGCAGATTTTCCTATTACCCCATCTAAACCGACATTAAAAATGCTTAGTGGTTCTGGTTTTCTCATAACCCTTAAACCTGTTAGCAGTACTTCTCCCCATGAACCTTTACTTTCCAGCATTGAACGATTGAATTCCTGAATCCTGGCATATTCTTTCTGAGAAGTTTCATATCTCTGGATACCTGAAAATATACTTAGTTCAATTAAAATAAAACTGAGAACAAAGGTTATACTGAATTTTGGGCTTTTAATATTGTTAAGTATCTCTTTGAGGATAATTTCCGTAAGCATTTTTTTAATCCTTAGAAATTATACATATTGGTGATTGAAAATTTAATAACAAAATTTAAAAAGATAAAGTATTTTATAATTTAACTTTGGCAAAAATTGTTCATTGATAATAGATTTACTATTCTAACGAGAATCTCAATTTTGCTTTTGTGTTAAAGATAAGAGTAACGACTTTTTCTTCATCGTGGATACTATGA